>JAGTRH010000020.1 GCA_018396795.1 Candidatus Bathyarchaeota archaeon | reverse complement strand
GAATGAAACCTGCAAACCTACCATTCGATTTTGTCCCGCTTGTTAAGCCACTGGAGGAGGAATTCAACTTACCAACATACTTACTTAACGATTGCGTTGCAGCAGTCATGGGAGAGAAATATTTCGGTTTAGGAAGGGATCACAACAACCTCGTCTACGTTACGATTAGCACAGGTATAGGCGGCGGAGCCTATGTTGATGGGCATCTACTAATAGGCAAGGATGGAAATGCGCATGAAATTGGGCATTTCACAATAGATTTTAAAGGTCAGCTTACATGCGGTTGTGGTAGGAAGGGGCATTGGGAAGCTTACTGCTCAGGCAATGGAATACCTAACTACACTAGATTAGTCATAGAAGAGGAGGGACTTATGAAAGTTGAAGGAAGCCAACTTATAGATGACGTTCGCAGAAACGGTTATGTTAACATAACGGCTAAGATGATTTATGATTACGCTAAAGCCAGCGACAGAGTAGCTGAAATAATAGTTGAGAGAATTGGTATTCTAAACGCTATAGGTTTCGCATGCGTGGTCGACGCTTATGATCCATCATTAATAACTGTAGGTGGATCTGTAACATTAAACAACCCTGATTTAGTAATAAATCCAGTCAAGCGGCACATCAATAAACATGCAAGAAACCGGATACCGGAGATTACCCTCACACCATTAGGTGAGGATGCTGTGCTCTATGGTGCTCTAGCATCAGTCTTCTACCAAAAAATTAAGTGAAAAAGTGTTTAAAGCAAACTCTTATTTTACGGAGCTTGCTTTAATAAGATTTGGGATGAACCTTGAAAGCCGTTATCTATTATGATGCGGGCGATTTTAGGTTTGAAGATATAACAATCCCGAGAATAGGGTCTCGCGAGATACTTGTGCGAGTTAGATCATGTGGGATTTGCTCAACAGACCTATTTAGGGCTGAGTATCGCAGAGCCAAGCCTGGTTCGGTGCTGGGCCACGAGATTGCTGGCGAAGTAGCCGAAGTCGGTTTAGAAGTCAAGAAATTCAATGTGGGTGATAGAGTTGCTGTTCTCCATCATGCGCCATGTGGTGCTTGCTACTATTGCATGCATGGTCAAGAACCACTTTGCGATCAATATCGTCGTACAAATGTTGATCCGGGCGGCTTCGCTGAGTATATACGTGTTCCATCAGAGCTAGTTGAGAAAACCGTGATAAAAATACCGGATGAAATGAGTTTTGAGGAGGCTACAATGATTGAGCCGACGGCTTGTTCTGTAAGGGCTATCTCTAAAAGTCAAGTTTATCCAGGCGATACCGTGCTTGTTATAGGTGGGGGGCCTCTCGGTCTATTGAATGCTCAAGTAGCAAAAACCTGTGGGGCTTCACGGGTTATTATTAGTGATCACCATGATTTCCGAATTGAGATAGCTAAGAAAGTTGGCATAGATTATACTTTCAATGCTAGGATGATGAATGTTGAGGAGACTGTTAAAGAGTTAACTGAGGGGCGAGGTGCAGATCTAGTTGTGGTAGCCGTTGCATCAAGTAACGCTATTCAACAGGCCCTAAAGATGGTTAGGTGGGGTGGAAGAGTGTGTATTTTTGGGGACTTTAGAGACGTTCCCCAACCTCATCTGGAGATTGATCCAAAAATTATTTTGAGGGATGATGTATCTATATTTGGAAGTTGGGGCTGCGCTCCTTATGACTATTATACTGCCTTTAATTTAATAAGAACTGGGCGAGTTAAAGTTAAGGAGATAGTGTCGCATGTGCTTCCACTAGAGCAGTTTAATGATGCGCTTAAAATTATTTCCAGCAGAGAATGCATGAGAGTTGTCCTAAGTATTTGAAAAAATTGTGGGCGTATAATTAAGGGTTATTCCCCTAAATCTGCGCGTGGACAAATAAGACTATGAACGGTTCACTCTTATAGTTTCTCAAACCATGCGGATCTTCACCTGAAACATAAAGTGTTAATCCAGGCTTAGCTGGAATCTCTTCGTTTCCTACGATTATTACTCCGTTTCCAGAAATAACATAGTAGATTTCCTCCCTATCTGGGTGAGTGTGCGGTGGGAAGATGCCATTAGGCGGTATCTCAAGAAGCCCAAATCCAGTGAAACGCTTGCTTCCAACAGCTTTCTGCTCAATTATCCGCTTTATATTGGAGTCTCCTTTAGGGTAAGGTGTAAAGGGCACTTTTTCAGATTCTATTATCGTCCACATAAACCCTCACATAAAATAAGTTTACTGATTTATAATTAAAAATTTGAGTAAGTATACTTAAATCTTACCCCCTCTAAATATCGGGAGTCTCTTCCTTCTGATGGTCTTCATCATCTTCCGCATCATAACATATTGTTTAAGTAGCTCCCTTACATCCTTCTCGCTTGTACCAGAGCCCCTTGCAATGCGTCTTATTCTTGACGCATTAATTATTTGCGGGTTTTCCCGCTCTTCAGGCGTCATTGATTGGATAATCACACGCCACTTCTCAAGCCGCTCCTCGGCAACGTCAACCATTTCATCCGGTAGCTCATAACCCAATCCAGGGAGCATTTTAAGGACGCGGCTAAATGGTCCCATGCTTTTTATTGCCTCAAACTGCTCATACATGTCCGAGAGTGTAAATTTGCCGCTTAATATGGCTTTGGCCTTCTTCTCCGGTATCTTCAGCTCAGCCTCTCTAACCCTTTCAATTAAGCTTCTTAAGTCGCCCATTCCCAGAAGTCTGCTGACGAATCGTGGCGGGTCAAAGGCTTCAAGATCATCGATCTTCTCACCTGTTCCAATAAATTTTATGGGCGCTCCTGTTGCTGCAACTGCTGAGAGAGCTCCCCCTCCCTTCGCTGAGCCATCTAGCTTTGCAACTATTATAGAGCCTAAGGGCGTCGCTTCATGGAAGGCCTTAGCCTGCATGGCTGCTTGTTGCCCAATTGTTCCATCAATAACCATGATAACTTCATCAGGTTTTATCGCCTCTTGGAGCATCTTCATCTCCTCTATCAAGCTTTTTTCATCTTTATGTCTGCCAGCAGTGTCAACTATGACGACATCATACTTCTCAAATCTCTTTAACCCCTCCATGGCTATCTTAATCGGGTTCTTCTCCCTTTCATCACCGTATATTGGAACATTTATTTGCGCTGCAAGCTGGCTTAATTGCGCAAGCGCTCCGGCTCTAAATGTATCGGCGCATATCAGCGCAGTCTTGAACCCCCTTTTCTGCAAATATCTCGCTAGTTTTGCGGCTGTGGTTGTCTTTCCGGAGCCCTGTATTCCTACAAGCATGAAAATACTTCTTTTACCTGGCGTAATGCTGAGCGGAATAGGCTTCTCACCTAGTAGTCGAACAATCTCCTCGTAAACAACCTTCACAACGTGCTCTTTCCTAGGTATTCCCGGTGGAACTTTCTCCTTCAGAGCGCGTTCCTCAATCCTTTTTGAGAGATCGAGCACAAGCTTAACGTTTACGTCCGCCTGAAGAAGAGCGCGCTGTAAATCTCGGATAAGCTCCCTGACGATGTTTTCATCTATGACTGATGCTCCAAAAATCTTTTTTAAAGATTCATATAGGGATGAGCCCAGTTTCTCAAGGACCAATTTGCTTTCTCCGTGATTAAAGTACAATTGATAATTATAGAGTAAAATCCATCATAAATAAATCTATCTTCAGCCAATGCTAGATCTAATATTAGGGAGGAAGATTTAATGGTCAAATCAAGAAGGAGTAACATCATTGATTTAAGAAGCGATACTGTTACCCTGCCAACCGAAGAGATGCTTGAGGCCATAAAAAATGCTGAGTTGGGCGATGATGTTTACAGGGAGGATCCAACTGTTAATAGGCTTGAGGAGATGGCTGCTAAGAAGATGGGTAAGGAGGCTGCGCTGCTCGTTCCAAGCGGAACAATGGCGAACCTTATATCAGTTACAAGTAACACCAAAAGAGGTGATTGCGTAATTTTAGAAGCTGAATCGCATATATACTGGTATGAGGTTGGCGGTTTATCAGCAGTTGCCGGCGTAATGCCGTGGCCGATTAAAGGGTATATGGGGGCATTAGATCCTAAACATGTTGAGGCTGCAATAAGACCCAAGAATATTCATTTTCCTGAGACAACTTTGGTTTGCATTGAGAATACACATAACAGGGCTGGAGGCACAATTATAACACCAGAGCAAATTGAAGCCTTAAGTAAGGTTACAAAAGAATACGGTTTAAGGCTCTATATGGATGGAGCCAGAATATTTAATGCTGCAGTTGCCCTAAAAGTCGATGTTAGAGAGTTCACTAGGCATGTCGATAACCTAATGTTCTGTCTCTCCAAGGGGCTTAGTTGTCCAATTGGCTCGATAATCGTTGGTGACACTGAGTTTATTGAGAAGGCCAGGAAAATTAGGAAGATGCTTGGCGGCGGAATGCGTCAGGCGGGAATAATCGCGGCTCCAGGCATAATAGCTCTTGAAAAAATGATAGATAGATTGGATGAAGATCACAGAAACGCTAGGCTTCTAGCCGAAGGTATATCGAAAATTGAGGGATTATATATTGACTTAAGAAGGGTCCAAACGAACATCATCTTGGTTGATGTTAGCGGTTTGGGCGTTGACTCCAATATGTTTATCGCTAAGCTTAGAGAGCACGGTGTTTTGGCATCAAATCATAGTAAAACAATAGTTAGGATGGTGACTCATCGCGGAATCGAGAGGGAGCATATTGAGAAGGCATTAGTTATAATCGAGGGAGTCGCGAAAGAATTGAAGGGTAAAGACTAAATATTTTAGCCTCCCTTGACACGCATAATCTTGGTTCTTCCCATAATCCTCCAGTATTCAACTTCCACGCCATTAGCCAGCCTAGATCTCACATTTTCTTCATCCGGCATAGGTGTCTCAAAGACCTCGTATGTTTCTAGGTCCATTAATTGAACGTTGCCTGGTAAGACGGCTAATACTTGTCCACTTCTCTTCTCAATCATTGGCACATCAACCTTGGCGTCGACAGGCTTAACGAAGCTTCTTTTGACTCCATCGAATACGCCTAAGGCTACAACTCTAGCTTTAGCTGAGCCATGTTTCCCAGGCTTAGACTTGGTTATCTCAACTATGTGACACGGCTCATCATCAATAATTACATACTGTCCCTCTTTTAAATCTCCAACATCTATAGGTCTACTCATATGTTTTTCACCATTCTAATCATTTCATAGGTAATGCTTATTACTCTACCCTTTAATGTTTAATAAGCTTCTTTTTCCTATATATTTGTGTTTTGCGCGGTGAGAGAGCTTGACCGAATCGATTGGCATCGTTGCACGCTTAGACCGTTGGGAAGCCTTGGATCTAGCGCTTAAGATTTCTAAGCGTTTTGAGCAAGATGGATTTAGGGTCTTTTTTGAGCCGGATTTAGCCGAGCAAATTAGGAGACGTGGTCTCGCAAAGCCCTTAGAAGAAATGTGCGTGGATTTAATTGTCACGATAGGTGGCGATGGAACAATACTTAGGACATGCTTGCGCATACCTAAGCCTGAGCCGCCGCTACTTGCTGTCGATATGGGGGCAAGGGGTTTCTTAACGGAGGTGCCGCCGGAGAGAGCGTTGGAGGCTGTAGATCAGTATCTTAAGGGCTCATATAATATTGAATGCCACAGTAAGATTGCATCATTCATCGGGGATTTTAGGCTCCCCGACGCATTAAATGAGGTTTTCGTAACCTCTAGACACCTCGCGAAACTACTACATGTTAAGGTATGGAAAAACGATGTTGAGGTTGCAGAGTGTAGGGCTGATGGCGTAATCATTGCTTCCCAGGTTGGCTCAACAGCCTACTCGTTTTCTAGCGGTGGTCCTATTATTGATCCTGAGGTTGATGCCCTCGTTCTCACACCAGTCTGTCCAGTAAACCTTATTCGTCCAATAGTCTTTTCATCTAAGTCGCGTATAACAATCGAGATACTTAAGCCTAAAGTCGCGTCAATCGTTATTGATGGAGACTATATGAGAAATATAGGTGATGGTGAATTGAAGGTTAATGTAAGGATTTCGGAGCATAAATCTAGGTTTGTGAGGTTTGAACAAAACTTTTATAGGCGCTTGAAAGCTAGGCTACTATTCTCTAGAGAGGAAGAAGAACAATTATGAGCTTAAAGCATAGAAGCCTAGTGCTCGATACATCAGCTTTTATAGCAGGTTTCGATCCTTCAGCCGTTAGCGAAGAAACATATTCTGTTCCAGACGTTGAAACTGAGCTACTGGATGAAACCACACCCAAGCTGCGCTTCACAACATCTGTTGAAAGCGGGAAACTCATGTTAATTAAACCCGTATCCAAATACATCGACATCGTTAGATCTACATCGAGTGAAATTGGAGATGCAGGTTTCCTCTCTAATGCTGATATAGCAGTTCTAGCCTTAGCGGCCCAGCTGAAAGAAAACGGTCAAAATCCAGTTATAATCACGGATGACTACTCAATACAAAATGTTGCTGAAAAACTTGGACTTGAATTCGCATCCCTAGCGAACTTTGGCATAAAGTACCAACTACATTGGCTTTTATATTGCCCAGCATGCGGCAAAAAATATCCACCCCATCAAAAAACGATGATCTGCGAAAACTGCGGAACACAACTCAAAAGAAAACCTGAAAAGAAAATTCTAATAAAGAAGAAAACTGGCGAATATAATTTACCGAAAGAAAAAGGAGAAAGCCAAGAAACCTAACGCGCCAGGGGGGAGATGAGAAGGGGGTTTGGCGGGTTAGGCTTCTTGGCGAGAGATAGAATTATGAAATTGTCTAATAAATTTTTCTGTTTTCAGAGCGGCTTATTTTCGCCGTTTTTGGTCTCATCTTTCTTTTTTTAGGGCGTTTTTTAGGGCTTCTAGAACAAGTATTACGTTTTTTCTGTTCGAATTTATGCCCATTAATCCTATTCGCCAGATTTTTCCCTTTAGTTCCCCTAGTCCCCCACTTATAGTTATGTTATATTCTTCTCGTAAAGTTTTTCTTATGTTTTCATCTTTTACTCCTTTTGGGATTTTGATGGCTGTTATGGCTGGACATATAAAAGTTTTATCTGTGAAAATAGTTAATCCAATTCCTTCAAGGCCCTCTACTAACATTTGGATATTATCTTTATGTCTTGCCCACCTATTTTCTATCTTCTCCTCATAGAGTAGTTTTAATCCTTCTCTTAAAGCGTAAACAAGTAGTATTGGCGCAGTATGGTGGTATATTCTATTGCTTTCAAGCCAGTACTTCTCTATTGTTGATAGGTCAAAGTACCAGCTCTGAACCTTAGTCCGCCTATTTCTGATAACATTCATCGCTCTCTCGTTCGCAGTTATGGGCGCGAGACCAGGTGGGCAGCTCAAGCACTTTTGAGAAGCGCTATAGCATACGTCTATACCCCACTCATCCACTAGGAGTTCACACCCACCTAGCGATGTAACGGCGTCAACGATTAGCAAAGCACCATATTCATGCGTGATCCTGGATATCTCCTTAAGCGGTTGGAGCACACCAGTCGATGTTTCAGCATGCACTATTGCGACAGCTTTCGCATTAGAGTTTGCTAAAGCTTCTTCAACAGATTCCTTCTCTATTACTTTACCTAACGGAACTCTAATCTCTATGCTTCTTCCACCGCAGCGCTGAACCATCTCGCTCATTCTTTCACCAAAGAAACCATTTATACAAACAATGACTTCATCTCCTCCCTCAACAATATTGCATATGGCGCTCTCCATACCAGCCGACCCAGTTCCAGATATTGGGAAGGTTACGTGATTACCAGTCTTAAACGCGTATCTAAGCAGATCAACCGTCTCATCCATGACTTCAGCAAAATATGGATCCAAATGTTCAACTATGGGGAGAGTTAAAACCCTTAAAACCCTAGGATCTACATTACTTGGGCCAGCGCCTAAAAGCAGTCTCTCAGGGGGTCTTAAATCACTAAAAGCCCTCACAGCATCACCTTCAACTTCTTTGTAACCTACTGAAGATTACAAAACCTAAGGAATAGCTGAATGAAAATATAAATTTTATTAACCTAAAAGGCTCTGAAAGATTTGGAATATCTTGAGCGTTACTCTCTAATAGTAATTGGTTGACAAGCACTATTTTAAGGCTAGGCAGATATTTATATTAGTTCTTGAAATTTTTGTGTTTCTAATGGACTGTATCTATAGAGGGCAGATTATGGAGAAAGATAAGTCGCCTACAAAAATTCTTTTAGTGACAACGCTTTCACATGTTATGCAGCATATTTATGTCGGCTCATCGGTTCTTCTGCCACTGATAATTGAAGAACTAGGGCTAAATTATACAGAGTTTGGTCTGGCAATAGCGGCCTCATCGCTTATCGGTGGTCTA
Source organism: Candidatus Bathyarchaeota archaeon (assembly GCA_018396795.1). The sequence goes on along the minus strand of JAGTRH010000020.1, from coordinate 4,028 downwards.
TCACAAATAATCTTCAGCGTTGCCAGTCGAAGGATTGCAAGGCATATTCTGCTTGGACTAGGCAATATACTGCTTTCCGCGGGGACATTCCTAACTGGGTTATCACATAAACTTCTAGATTTCTTATTTGCTAGACTACTCTCGAATGTAGGGGTTGCACCGCAACATCCTATGGGAACAGCAATAGTTAGTGAGAGTTTTGACGAAAAATCTCTTGGAAGGGCTATAGGCATTCATTACGGCCTAGCCTATGTCGGAAACATAGTTGGTCCGGTTCTCATGACTTCTGTGGCAATTGCATTAGGGTGGAGAAACACGCTGTTCATATTCTCTATCCCGGCATTTTTAGTCGGTCTAACAGTGATTTGGTATTTAAGTGAAAGGAAAAGGGGAAAGAGTGAGATGAAAGAAAGCTTGAATGAAACCAACTTGAGGAGCGATATTTTAGCTCTAATAAAGACAAGAGGCGTTATACTGATATTAGCTGCTCAAGCATTGTTTTCCGGTGGAATAGATATAGGGGTGTTAACTACATACATTCCAATTTTCCTAGCGGGGTTCCTAATGATGGATATTTATGAGAGAGGAGTAGTTTATACCATTGGACTTTTCGGAGGAGTTGTGGGGCCAATTATACTAGGTGCTTACGCAGGTCGCGCAGGTTACATCAAGGTATCAGCGCTCTCAGCATTTTTTGCATCCATCATCACTTACTTATTAGCTTTTTATAAGCCTGGAGCAAACGGTTTACTTCTCGCGCTACACCTGTTTACTCTAATGTTTACAGCTTTTTCTCTGCCAACATTATTGCAGTCGCAGCTAGTCAGAGTTACAAGTGGCTATAATAGGGATTTAGTGGTTGGATTATTCTTTACATCGAGCTTTGTCTTTAACTCTTTATGGACTGGACTTATAGGCTACACAATAGATGCCTATGCGTCATTTAAACCAGCGCTAATAATGATGGGAACGCTTGGACTAATAGCTTTAGCCATGCTTGTAATCCAGAACATGAAGAATGTTAAATGACTTGTAAATCTAATACCCGTTAAGCTCAATTATAAAAGCACGAAGTTCTCCCTCGGAAACAGGGATCCTATATTTGCCGTTAACTAAGGCCATCTCACCAATCTTTTTTGGGAGAACAAACGTTAAAACTCCACCTTCAACTTTCTTATCGTAATATAACGTTCTAATGAAATCATCAATATTAAATTCCATTTTAATTGGTAGACCAAAATTCTTTAATAGTCTGTTCTGTCTCTCCCACTCATCCAGAGTCAAGAAACCCTTCCTAACAGCAACCCAGCCCGATATTCTCATACCAACCGAAACTGCTTCGCCATGCAGAAACTTGTAACCGCTAAGCCGCTCAAGAGCATGACCGGGCGTATGACCATAATTTAAAATAGCCCTCTTGTTCTCTTCTCTAGAATCCTCTTCTACAACTTCCTTCTTTATTTTACATGAAGTCTTTATCACATGAAGTAGAGCATCTTTATCAAGAGCTTTTATTCTTTCCACGTTTCTCTCTAAGTACTCAAAAAAATTCCTGTCACATATTACGCCATATTTGACAACCTCAGCAAGCCCGCTGATAAACTCTCTTCTCGGTAGGGTTTCGAGTAGCGATGGATCAATGTAGACTCTCCTAGGTTGATAGAATGAGCCGATGAGATTCTTTCCCTCCTTGGTATCGACAGCGGTCTTCCCACCTATGCTGCTGTCGACTTGAGCTAGCAGCGTCGTTGGAACCTGAATGTAAGGGATTCCTCGCATGTACACTGAGGCTGTGAAGCCGCTTACATCCCCAACAACCCCGCCGCCTAGGGCGATGATCGCGGATTTCCTGTCAATGGTGTTCTCAAGTAGTTTTTCAACTAAATAATTAACGGTGTCTAGATTCTTTGACTCCTCACCGGCTGGAAAGTCTATGAGACATGCGCATATATTCTCCTCTCTGAATCTTTTCAGGAGATTCTCGCCGTAAATGTCTCTTATTTCGGAGTCTGTTATTATTGCATATTTATTTCCTAACGGATTATCCTTTAGGTGTAATGGTATTTTGTCTAAAAGACCATATTCAATAAAAATATCGTAGGATTCATCAACGACTTTTTTTAGGGTAAGATGTAAAATATCAGCCATCCGTCTCACGTCAAAAGCGTTAACTATCCATTCTAAACCTTCCCCAGAATTTAAGATATAAATCTTCCTAACCGAAAACCAATTATGCTAATAGCAGTATAGCTCTTTTCATGAAAGTTTACATTTTAACGGATTTAGAGGGCATCAGCTACGTGGTTAGAGAAGAGCAGACAGCGCCCGGTACCAAAGAGTATGAGGAAGCATGCTTACTGCTTACTAGGGATGTGAACGCTGCGATTGAAGGGGCCATTGATGGAGGAGCAAAGGAAATAGTTGTTAATGATCTTCATGGAGCGCGCGGAGGCTTAATCGGGCTTGACGAATCCTATAACCTTGCTTTCATGGTTGGCTATCACGCTATGGCTGGGACGCTGGGCGCGGTGTTAGATCACACGATGGCGTCTAAAGTTATAGTTAATGTTTACTTAAATGAGCAAAAAGTTGGCGAGATTGGAATAGACTCTTCTATACTTGGATGCTTCAATATTCCAGTAGGTTTAGTTACTGGTTGCAAGAAAGCCGTTGAGGAAGCTAAATCGTTGTTAGGGGATGTTGAGGGAGTAATTGTCAAAGAGGGATTCAGTAGAAACTTCGCCATCTGCATGCCGCCAGTAAAGAGTAGAAGACTTATTCGCGAATCAGCAAGAAGAGCCGTTGAAAGAGCTAGAAAGGGCGAATTTAGACCATTTAAGGTGAAGCCGCCTATAAAAGTAAGGGTTGAATACTCTCATCCTAACTATGCAGATATGCAGGCAAGAATGCCGGGAGTTGAGCGATTAGACTCTAGAACTATTCTAGTTGAAGGGGAAAATCTACTCGACGTTATGCTTAAACTTGGCTGGTACTAAAGGGCACAAACCAAATATTTATTTCAATTTTAAGGTTTCTTTTAATCGCTATCCTCCATCGAGTTCAGCATATAAATTCTCTTACAGACATCAATTATCTTTCTGAGTTCTGATGGCAGTATCATTTGTGGGCCATCGGATAATGCCTCGTTTGGGTTATGGTGAACCTCTATCATTAATCCATGTGCGCCAGCTGCTATCGCTGCTTTGCTCATTGGGTAAATTAAATCTCTACGTCCAGTTCCATGGCTTGGGTCAACCACAATTGGCAGATAAGCCTCCCTCTTTATTACTGGGATAGCGCTTAAGTCTAAACTATAGCGGGTGAACTGCCTGCCTCTCCCAACTGGAACAATACCCCTTTCGCAGAGGATTATATCTTTATTCCCCTGAGCTACAGCTCTCTCGGCAAAGGACAGAAACTCCTCTATACTTGCGCCGAAATTCCTTTTTATTAGGAGAGGCTTCTTCTGCTTGGCAGCCTCTTCAATCAAATCTTGGTTATACATGTTTCTAGCACCCACCTGCAATATGTCCACATATTTCGCAACTACCTCAATATGCTTCTCACTTCTAACCTCAGATATAGTCGGCATACCGTATTCCTCACCAGCCTGAGATAGAAACTCTAAACCTTCTTCACCCAAACCTTGGAAGGAGTGAACTGATGTGCGTGGTTTAAATGCCCCACCACGTAGTATGTCGGCTCCCGCCTCACTGACCTCCTTGGCAATCCTAAAAATCTGCTCTCTGCTCTCAATAGCACAAGGTCCAGCTATGAAGACTGGTCTATTTTTGCCGCCAACCCTTACACCCTTAACTTCTATAATCTTGTCTTCCGGAAAGAAAGAGCGGGCGACAAGCCTATATGGTGAAGTAATTCTATAAGCCTTCTCAACACCCGGCAGCAGAGCCAACCTATCAAAGTCCACTCTATCCTCATCGCCAATTAAGCCCAGTATAGTCTGAAACTCGCCTTTTGAAACATCAACCCTCAAACCATATCTTTCTCTAACAAACTTAACGACGCAC
>JAGTRH010000002.1 GCA_018396795.1 Candidatus Bathyarchaeota archaeon | reverse complement strand
AATGATAGAGACCTAGCTGAAGATGTTATAGAACTTGAGGAAAGAATCGACACCCTCGCTTACCTTTTAGATATAGAGATAATGATAGCAGCAAGAGATGCTGAGGACGCGAAGATACTTTCTGGGGTCGCTAAAGTTGCATCAGCGGCGGATAAGATTTCGGATGCAGCTGGTGACATAGCCGCTATAGTCTTGCAAGGGATTGGTGTGCACCCGATCATAACGGAGATCTTCGAGAGGGTTATGGAGCGACTGGCAAGAATAAAAGTTCCAGATAGTTCGCCAGCTATTGGAGCGAAGTTAGCCGACCTAGATCCAGCATCAATGGGAATAGACATTATAGCTATTCGCAGAAATAAGGATTGGATAATAAATCCTGCGGGTGAAGAACCTATAAAAGATGGCGATATCATGATCGTGCGTGGTGCTCATGCAGGAATAAACGAATTTAAAGAGAAAATCGGAGAGGAAACATTAAGGACCGAGGAAACGGCGCTAAAAAAACTGAGAAGCGAAAAATGGTTCAGGGACCTTGTTGACAGGTTTGTTGAACTTAAGGATACATCTGAGCTTATGATCAACCTAGCCTACTCAGCACTTATGATGAACAGTAAGGAGCTGGCCGAAGAGGCTTACATGCTTGAAGAATATGTTGATAAATTGCATACGGACTTTGAATTATCAGTTTTATCAAGCAAATTCAGTGAGAGCGAGGTTAAGGGTATACTTGGGCTTATAAGACTCGGCGTAGCCGCGGAGAAAATCTCCGATGCAGCAGCTGAGATAGCCGAAGTTATCTTAAGGGAGATTGAACCGCATCCAGTTCTTAAAATGGCGATAAAAGAGGCTGAAGAGACAGTAGTGTACGTTCAAGTAAGTGCCAATTCACCCCTAGTAAACAAGACACTTAAAGAGACGCACATATTAGAGGAAACGGGAATGCGAATTCTAGCCATAAGAAAAAAAGAAAAATGCGTAAGGCCTAAACCTGATACAAGAATTGAGGTTGGAGACATCCTAATAGCATCCGGCTACTCAGAGGGTAAGGAAGACTTAATCAAACTGGTGTCTCCTGAATCTGAATTGAATGAAGAGATTGCCACCAATACTTTCGAGTAGGTGCTATTGCATAGCAAAATCCATTAAATAAGTGCTGCTATTTTTGAATTCAGACTAGGCTTTCTATACCTTTTTCAAGCGGTATTTTAGCCTTAAAGCCAAGAATTTTTTCAGCTTTAGTTGTATCCGCAAGGGTGTGATACACGTAGTTTTTGATTGGATTAGGTTTATAGATTGGTTTCACGCTTTTCCCAAGCAATTTATTAATTATGTTAACCACATCATTAAAACTATACGCTACGCCAGTTCCAACATTAAATATTTCGCATTCAAAATCTCTTTCAGCTGAGATAATGAAAGCTTCAACGACATCTGAGACGTATATGAAGTCACGCGTCTGAGTTCCATCGCCGAATATTATTGGCGGTTGATCCCTCTTTATCAGCCAGAGGAACTGTGAAACTATATTAGCATACTCACCCTTGTACTCCTCCTTAGGTCCATAAACGCTAAATAGTCTTAAACCAACTGATTTGACGCCATATAACACATTATATAATTTTGCCAGCCGCTCAATAGTAAACCGGCATTCAGTATAGTAATCTGTGATGTAGATTGGCATATCCTCTCTATAAGGCGGATTATTACTGTTATATAGGCTACTTGTGCTTGCATAAACAACCTTGCACTTCTTTTCTTTGGCATACTCAAATATTGTAATGGCATCGTTGATCGTCTTGCCCACCAATGTCGGGTCTCTCTTATACATGGGTGATGAAGACGGCATCCCTAAATGAAAGATGACATCAACATCGGGGATTAGAGCCGAAATACGCTGGTATGGTTCACTTAGGAATTTAACGCTTAATCCCTCAATATTCCTTAAGCTACCAGTTGACAAATTATCAAATATTACGACCTCATACCCGTCTCTCACTAAACGCTCGGCAAGATTGCTTCCAATAAATCCGCATCCACCAGTTACAAGAACCCTCAATACGTCATCCTCGCATTCGATTATTAGTTAATACTTAATACTTTTTTAAGGATATATTATTTTTGAAGTTAAGAAAAAGTTTAAGGGTTAAGTATATATGCAGCGTATATTAAGGCTACTGTTCCAATTAAATTTATGAATATATCTAGCGATGGGCCCACAGCATCCTTCAGAGGGTCACCGACAGTATCGCCTATAACTGATGCTGCATGAGATGGGCTTCCCTTACCTTCCTGCTTATCAGCCTCAATATATTTTTTAGCGTTATCCCACGCTGCACCACTTATGCACATAAACAGAGCTAGCGGTAACATGGTTACCAGATTTCCGACAACTAAGCCTCCCATAGCTTCCGGGCCTAAAAGTAAGCCGGTGGCAAACGGTACGACCACAGATAAGATTGCTGGATAAAACATGCCTCTTAAGGCCGCTCTTGCACTTATATTTATGCATAGAATGTAATCGGGATTTCTTCCAGCGGTCTGATGTTTAGATTTATCTCCGCTGAGCTGTCTATGTATCTCCTTAATCATCGTGTTAGCTGCTCTACTAACAGCCTTAATAATTAACGAACAAAGGAGAAAAGATAACGTCCCCCCAGTGAGCATTCCAGCTATCGTTAATGGGTTTGCAGCGTCAATCACTCTTAGATGTGCAGCATTTACGTAAGCCGAAAATAATGCAACTTGCGCCAACGCTGATGTTCCAATAGCGTAAACTTTACACACCGCTTTTGTAATGTTCCCAACCGAGTCAAGCATATCCATAGTTCTACGTAAGTCCGCGTTCACCCTCGACATGGTGATTAAGCCGTTAGCGTTATCAACTATAGGTCCGTATGATGCCATCGAAACAAAGGTCGCCATAATAGATAGAAATCCAATAGCTACAAGCGTTATACCATATAATCCCTCAATGTGATAAGCTAGGAAAACTATTGCAGAAAATATTACAGTAGGTATAAGAGTTCCTTCTAAACCAACAGAAAGACCGATTAAAACATTAATCGCTGGACCAGTTTTAGAGGCCTTCACAATTTCTTCAACTGGCTTCTTTTCAGGTGAAGTATAGTATTCGGTTATGTGGGCAATAAGTAATATTGATAAAATTCCCATTAAAGTTGCGTAGAATGCCTCTAGGTTTCCAAAGAGTAACTGGGATGCTATTGCTGAGGCTAAAGATGCAAGGAGAGCTGAGACATGCATTCCCAAATATATTGAGCTCTTAACGCTTCCGCTTGTAATCTTAACAAAGAATGATCCCAATGCTGAAGAAATAAGACCGGAACCTAAAACTAACATTGGATAGGTAACTCCCTCGATGCCTCGTACTGATACGCCGAGAATTATTGCCGCAATGAGCGTGCAAACGTAAGATTGAAATACATCTGAACCCGTTCCAGCCACGTCGCCGACGTTATCACCAACTTGATCCGCGATTACAGCTGGATTGCGGGGGTCGTCTTCAACAAGGCCCATCTCAACCTTTCCGACAAGATCCGCACTTATGTCAGCGGCTTTGGTATATATTCCGCCGCCAACGCGCGCGAATAAGCCTACTAGACTAGCTCCAAAACCTAAACCAACTAGATTTGACGGATTCTCGTATCCTAAGATCGAAAATATTATGTATAGTCCGCTGACGATCAGTAAGCCGAAGCCTGTTAACAGTAGACCCGTAGCTGTACCACCTTCAAAGGCTGTTGCGAAAGCTTTTCGGAATCCTTCTTTAGCGGCTTCAGCCGTTTTGGAATTCGTGTTAACAGCTATTAGTGTTCCCAGATATGCCGAGATAGCTGAGAATGTCGATCCAATACAGAAGGTTAGAGCTGTGAATAAACCGAAAAATAAGCCTATTATTACGGCTAGAATTGCGCTGAATATTGAGACGGCTAGAAACTGCCGGTTTAAGTAGGATATTGCTCCATCCCTAATAATCCTTGAAATCTCAAGTATTCTCCTAGAGTCATAACGCTTATGGAGGATACGGTAGGCTACTAAGGAGGATAAAACTTGAGCTAGGATGCTTGCCACCGGGGCCATGAGTATTAATGCATTCAAGTTTTCCATTCCTCTTTAAACGTCGATAGAGATTACCTATTTTTCGTCCCTTCTTTCAGCACTGTGAAAGTAATTAGTTTATGAACATAAATAAAAGTGTTCCGCTCTCCAGCAAGATATCCATGGAGAATTGCGCCATACTTTATGGAAAAACCTTTTAAGCGTTCATCTCCATGTAATGTAGCATATGTCTGATGAAGAAACGGATTTGACGGAGATTACTTCAATAGGTAAGTATCGAGATAGGATCGTTAGTGGCCCAATTTTTCGCATGCTTATATGGTTGGGTGCTCCTCCGCTACTAAATCAGCTTATCGTTGTCGCCTATAATACTGCGGATGCATACTGGCTCAGTCAGTATAGCAATGTTGCTGTAGCTGTTCCAAGACAAACATGGCCCATCATTATGCTTTTTCTAGCTTTAGTGAACGCCTTGAATACCGCTAACCTAAGTATGGTCTCTCAATATATTGGAGGAAAAGCCTATAATGAAGCCAGCCAGTCTGCATCACGATTCTTTACAGTCGCATTATTGGCTGGAAGCACCTTATGCGCAACTCTTCTGACGCTGAGGGGGTTCATTTTTACTTGGATAATATCTACGCCGCCGGAAATTTTCGAGGATGTAATGAAGTATTCAGGTGTAATAGCATTCGATATTTTCCTAAATTATATCGCGCTTACATTCACGACGCTTCTTCAAAGCGTTGGCGACACTAGGAGGCCAGCTATAGTGAATGCCATAGCGGTTGCCTTAAATATAATTTTGGATCCATTCTTAATTTTAGGTTTGGGTCCTTTCCCAAGACTTGGGGTTATAGGTGCCTCTCTAACAGACGTTATGGGTAAGGCTATTTCAACGTTCACGTTGGCCTACGTTATTAAAAAGAATTATCCGGAACTTAGAATATCTTTTACAAGGGACATAGACTTTGAGTGGGCTGCTCTAGTCGCACGAATAAGTTTACCAGTGCTTGTTCTGGGATTAACGAACGGCTTTGCCTTTTTGATGCAACTTAGAATTGTGAATCTACTCGGCATAGTTGCGGCCACCGCTTACGCAATAGGGTTCATCATAATGGACATCGTCGATGCGGCTTTATTCGGCTTAAGTGGCGCAACAGCAATAATTATTGGACAAAGTCTAGGCGCTGAAAAAATTGAAAGGGCTAGGGAAGTCGCATACAAATCCAGCCTCCTAATATTTGTTCTTGTGGCTTTAGGCGCAAGCATAATATATCCGGTTAAGGGAATTCTAGCCGATGTATTTGCCGATGACCCACTGATAATAGCTGAAACAAACCTCTTCCTTCAAACACTTCTGCCTACGCTGCCATTCTTCGGTCTATTTATGACCGCTATGTCAACCGGTAGGGGCTCCGGCCACACGTTTATCCCAACTTCAATCGGAATATTTAGACTCTGGGGCATTAGAGTTGGATTAGGCTACATTCTAGCCTTCTTGCTTAATATGGGATCACAGGGAGCGTGGCTTGCAATAGCGTTAAGTAATATTATAGGAGGCATAATATCACTCCTATGGATAAAATATGGGAAATGGGCGAAGCCAATAGTTAAAAGAGGAATCTTCAAGATTGAGAAGTAGCAAAAACATGTGTTCACTATGGACTTGTAGAAACGCTTGTATGAGTTATCTTACATCTATTGTAGTTTTTTCTGCTCTATTTGTGAACGCTGTAGCCTCAGTCGTAAAACACCGTTCGCATATGATTTTTCCAGCAATCTTGAGTTCTTAGGTATCGGAATTCTTTTTATAAAATTACCGCCGCCTCTAACCTCTAGTATGCCGTTGATAATCTTTACTTTTACCTCCTCTGGTGGACCTGGGACTCTTGCGACGAAAATTATGCCTTCCTCTTCCTCAATGAGATCGTAGAGCCAATCATGCTCCTCCACGGTGGTTTCCTGCTTAGTGAAGATTTTCCTAATTTCCATCAACCAGTAAACCAGCGCAGTGACCGCTATAGCTCCCAGGACGAGACCTATAAGTCCTCCCTTAAGCTTAAATATAACTATTAGAAATAGGGCTACTGCGGCGGTGCTCACACCTACTACTAAGTTTACTAATACTTCATTTAATCTTTCTTTCCTTTGGGTCATAATATTTAGCCCCCTTAAGTAAGTTCTATTATTATATAGTGGAGTTCAGTGATCCCCTCTACGTTAACCAGTATTCCAGCATTTAATATTCCATTGCTTCTCCAGGCAAAGACCCTTGTCGTTTGATAATATTCGCATATATTCCTAAGGTTATTAAGGTATTCCTGAACATTAATCCAGTCATCCTCAGTAATATATTTGATGCTTCCCATAAGGAAAGATACATCCGGGTAAATAGCTGTGGGCTCAAGCACATTCAAGCCTAAATCTCTAATTGCCTTAATTATTTTAGCAACCCTTTCCTCCTCACTTAATTCTGGTTTTGGAGGTGGAACTTGAACTCCAGCGATCCTGGAAAGGAAAGAGCGAAAACTTTCTTCCATGGTTGAGCCTAATCCCACGTAGTACTCACCGGTAAAGTCGGCTCCAACGGTTGCTATAACCCCAATCTGCGTGACAACTCCACCTCCTGGCGCAGTATATACGGGTATTACAAATACGTCATATTTGCCTATCCTATAAAAAATCTGGTTTCCAACCCTTGGGCTTCGTAGCAGAGTTTTTAAAGCCGTAAAGTCGGGGTTTCTCTCCAAGGCCTCATTCACGGCAGTTGGGCCCAGTAGCTTAGTTTTGCTCTCCAAAGGGACTCTATAAAAGACCATTTCTCCAGTGTATGGGTAATCATTTCTAACAATCATATAGCCCGCCAGATTCTCTCCAAGCGCCCCGCGCAACTCCAGCGAAAGCAACCCCACGAACTCTGTTTCATTAAAGTCATGGGGCTGCGCAAAAATATAGTATGTGTCGATGCCGGTAGGCACTACATAAAATTCCTTAGCGGCAATATATGTTGCGGGGTTAGTGACGTGGAAGAAGTTGTACATGTTTACTCTCCACTCAAAAAGCTCTTCTGGATATCTCAGCTGGTTTTTCAGCCACTCTGGCACATCGGTGCGAATATATCCGTCATAGGCCCTCTTGAATAATTGACTGAAGAAGTCATCGCCAATAATGCTCAACTTAATATCCCCATCATATATATCTATTAACGCGTAGCCTACAAGTCTCCCAAATTTGTTTCCACCACTCCACGGCACGTAATCCGCATCCAATAGTACAATTAGCGGCATAGCCCAAAATGTCCGCACGCCGTCGGTTACAGGCCATATGTCAATTCTTTTTCCATCAATCTCATATGTGAAGTATGGAAACAAGAGTTTCATGCGATCAAAAACATCCCTATATCTTAAAACCCTCATCGTTGTAGTTGGATATGAGAGGAGAAAGTTGGGCTCAAATATCCAGCTTAAAGGTGGGTTGACATCCACTCCACCCTCTCCATCATAGAAGTACCCTCCCACCTCATCGCTTATGGTTCTTCCAACCGGGAATGCAACCCAAGTCTCTTGAAATAATCCGCCCTCGCCGTAATATATTCTCCTCTGAGGGAAATATTTGGATGCATCAACAATCTTTCCAGTGTGGGCATCAAGCATAAGGAATCCATTAGGCACATGAGTGTAAACAAAGTGGGTAGCATACCACCTGTCCTCTGGTCTAACGGTCTGAGGCAATCTTAAATCCATTGAGGCGCTCCAATATAATGAATCATTAAAGCGTAGGATATCAACTTCCGCGAAATCTACATATGGTATTAAGCCTATTTCCGGTCTAAGCTTATCAAATGATGCTTGCTGATCCCATAAACGTACCTTTTCTAGGGTTCCCTTAACTTGCATGATTTGTTCATCAATTTTCTCCAGGGAGATGGATGTGAGACCAAACTCGTATGGTGCTTCCCTTATTTTATCCAGTTCAGCTAAGTATCTATTCACCGAGATTACTTGCGTAACATACGGCCCAAGCATCTCCACCTTCCTCACATCTGCAACGCTGTTGTTAAGTAGCATAATTGAGCCGAAAATCATGCTGATTAAGGCCAGGGTTAGTAGTCGAAAGTATACTTGTCTTCTTCCAGAAAACCCATACACCACAACCTTAACTCTCGCTCTATCTAGGAGTGCAAATACTATCAGAGCGGTGCCCGCTGCACCAAAACCAAGGATCTGGTATTTGGTGTTATAATCAATAAAGGTTGTGAAGAATCTATTAAACATGAACCATAAAAGAAAGATGGCGATTAACGCCTGAATTGTTGGAGTAAACCTTCTCAGACTAGGCATTTCTAGATCCCAAAGATAAGCGGCAATAAATGGAACTATCATGCGGACAATCTGCGTAACCACAACTAGGAGTGTCAAGCGGATCAAAAGGGAACGAAGTACCGGTGGAATTAAAAGAGTTAAAGCTGGAACTAAAGGTATGACGTTCTCTCTTGCGTAGGCCAAATCAGTTGAAGGTGTAATAAATGGAAGACTGAAGATTTTAGGAATCATCTCAAGATGAGGGTTCCAACCTATTAAAACTGCATCGACAGCTATGCCAAATATAACATTGTTCAGGAAAACCATGCCAATTAAGACCTTTGTAAACTGCCAAAACAGGAACTTTAAGGGAGGCATATTGAAGCTATCGAAATCAAGCCATAAGGGAGAGAGCTTTTCTAAATCCCCTTTCGAACGAATAATCCTGATTATAAGGTTGATGAGCCACCAGGTTATAGATCTTCTATTTTTAAAGTCCACTCTAAATAGAGCAAAGGCTGCAAGTACGAACCCGCCTAGTAGACCAAAATATATGGGTCTCAAAAACAAATCTCCGAATTCCATAATATTAAGCCAAAAGGTTACAACCTCACGACTGAGAAAAATAGTGAAGATGAGAATAACGGATAAAATTAGGATTATCCAGTAAAGTGTGCGCATCCCAAATCTAGTTTCAGCCGCATTCATAGATTATAATCCAACCTACAGAGTAATATAATATTAGAAGCCAGTATATTAACAGTGCTATATGCCGTTTCCCCAGCGTAAGAGGGTTAACGAAATCATTACCTATTGTCTGCGTCTTATGTACCGAAAGCGGAAACCGAATCGGAGACCGAAAATAATATGTTTAAGCTACCATTTTAGGTTTTATATGTTTAGGATTATTTCGAAGAGTCGTGTAAAATCTCCATGGATATTTCATCTTAATACTGGATCATGTAACGGTTGTGATATTGAAATTGTTGCTGCATTCACACCACGTTATGATCTTGAGCGTTTCGGCTGTCTACTTGTCGGTTCACCACGCCACGCAGACGTCCTATTAGTTACAGGACCGGTTACACGCCAAATGCTGCCCCGTCTAATTAGGATCTACGAGCAGATTCCTGAGCCTAAGGTTGTTGTGGCTGTGGGTACATGCGCTTCCTCTGGAAGCCCATTTCTAGGAAGCGAGATGATTGAAGGGCCTGTTGATAGGATTATTCCTGTGGACGAATATGTTATTGGTTGCCCCCCTAGACCGGAGGCGATAGCTAAAGGGATTATTGCAGCCGCGATGAGGAAGTTTAGGTGATGTATTATGGTTATTGAGCATGGTGTGGAAAGGGAGGTTGAAGTGGAATATACTAGGCTGCGCATACCATTCGGGCCTGTACACCCAGCTCTTAAGGAGCCAGTTTCATTAAGAGTTGCTGTCAGAGGAGAAGAAGTTGTCGATGTTGATATGGTTTTGGGGCATGTTCATAGAGGCATAGAGTCTCTTGCTGAAGGCCGCAATATAATTCAGACACTTTACTTAACTGAGCGTATTTGTGGAATCTGCTCTCACAGCCACACCACATGCTTCACACAAGCATTAGAGGAGATTGGCGGCATAACTCCCTCAGAGCGAGCCCTATATCTCAGGACGCTAATCTTCGAGATGGAGAGAATCCACAGTCACCTTCTTCTGCTCGGGGTTATGGCTTACGAGATTGGGTTTGATACGCTTTTCATGTTCGCATGGCATGTTAGGGAGAAGGTTCTCGATTTATTTGAGAGAATCACTGGCAATCGGGTTCACCACGCCATGAACACTATAGGCGGAGTTAGATGGGATTTAACGTCGCAGATGGCGGAGGAGGTAGATGCTTGCATAAAGGAAATAGAGAAATCCGTCAAGTATATTTATAATGTTTTAAAGGATGGAACTGTTGAGAAGAGGATCTGTGGTCTTGGGGTCCTAGATTATAGTGAAGCAGTAAAACTATGTGTAGTTGGACCTACAGCAAGGGGCTCTGGAGTGAGCATTGATGTTCGGAAGGATTACCCATACGCCGCTTACAATGAACTGAATGGAGACTTCTCCATAATTGTAAGGATGGACGGTGATGTCTACGCTAGAACCGAAGTTCGGGTTTTAGAGATTTTTGAGTCAATAAACATAATTAGGGCAATTTTAGATAGGCTTCCGGAGGGGCCTATCCGCCCAGAAGAGAGCGCCTTTAGGCTCATGAGGAAAATTCCGGAGGGCGAAGCTATCTCTCTCGTTGAGGCTCCTAGGGGCGAGCTTCTACACTTCGTTAAAACTGACGGGAAAGGGGGTTTGAGACGATTAAAGGTGCGGACCCCAACATTCTCTAACCTATTAAGTTTAAAGCCTATGCTGACTGGATGCGAGATCGCGGATATACCAGTCATCGTAGCTTCCATAGATCCATGTCTCTCATGCACAAATAGAGTAACAATTATCGATCAGATTAACGGAGAATCTAAGAGTGTCGAAATGGATGTCTTACGGCGTACGGTGAGAGAGAAATGGATGCAGCAATAGCCCTTCTCATCTCTTTTCCCACAGCCTTCATAATAAGTCTCTTATTTGATGGTGTTGATAGAAAACTTCATGCCAGAATGCAGAGGAGAATTGGACCGCCAATCATCCAGCCCTTCTTCGATATAGTTAAGCTATTTAGTAAGGAGAGAATTGTTCCTGCAACTGCTTCAGCAAAAGTATTCGAGACTATGCCCATGATTGCTGCAGCATCTTCGCTGTTAGGGGCATCAATAGTGTTATCTAATATCCTTATGGGGTTTAGTATAGTTGGCGACCTGATACTAGTAATGTATTTGCTTGCCATGTCATCTATAGCCCTTATGATTGGCGGCTCTGGCTCAGGTAACCCATATGGTGCTATAGGCTTCTCCAGGAAGATGAGCATGATGATAGCTTACGAAGTCCCAATGCTTTTAGCCATAATATCCATAGCTTTCGGTTCATCCCCGTCTCTAGCAATCGACAGCATAATAAAACATCAAGTTAATCTACGTCTACCATTAGCAGCTACCCGTCTAAGCATGGTCCTCGCGGCAATAGCGTTCCTATTATGTATGCCAGCTGCAGCATCAGTTGTTCCCTTTGACATACCGGAGGCAAAGACGGAGATCATATATGGTTTTCTTGTCGAGTATGGAGGACCCTACCTAGCGATAGCGAAGATAGCTAAGGTGACGTCAAACTTCGCTTTAACGTTACTCACAACAGCTGTCTTCTTTTTCGTTCCATCATTATTAGGGGAAGGCGTTCTGCTAAATCTGGGCATACTTTTATCTCTATGCTTAGCAATATCTTTGCTCATCATGTTTGCTACAATAACTGTGCCACGCACAGTCCTCGCTAGGCTGAGGATAGGCCAAGCCCTCAAATTTTACTGGATACTTCCATTAACGTTATCACTTTCATCCATTACCTTATCTGCAGTAGGCTTGTAGGTGAAGAGCCTTGAAAGTTGGAAAGATGCTTCGCGAAACTCTGAGGTCGTTGCTCTATAGGCCTGTTACTGTAGAGTATATGACTAAGGCAGGGAAGATGGTGCCGGTTCCAGAGCGACTTAGGGGCAAGCTGACTTACGATAGAGAGGCATGCATAGGATGTTTACTTTGTGTAAGAGTTTGCCCTAGCGGTGTAGTAACCTCAGCCAAAGAGAGGAAAGTAGCATTCAACATTTCTAGGTGCATTCTCTGCGGGCAGTGCGCTGAAATATGTCCGGAGAGAGCTATTAAATTAAGTTCGCAGTTCGAGATCGAGACGCATGATAAGGAGACGCTTATCGTTAAGTAAAGTTTATTTAGTTTCCGCCATATATAAGTTAATAGTCGGGGTTGAAGTGTATCTTGCCGCAACAGCTGCATGAACTTGTTGTCTTACTGTTGAAGGGCGTTGTATTTAGGCATACGGAGTATCGCTCGCTTGAAGAGTATCTTGCTGAGAAGTATGGATTTAGAAGAGTTGAGGAAAAAGAGCAGATTGTCTCAGAAACCAGGCAGATAATTCCAGCAAATCATGAGAAAATTGTTTTTCACGAGGAAGCTAAAAGCCCTATTGTACTGCAGGAAACTGAGGAGAAGCTTTCTACACTGAAGGTTTATGAAGGAGAGTATCTGGATGCAAAAGTATCCATTTATATAATGGGAGATGTTGTTCAGAGAGAAGATATGGTTACAGAGGCTAGTGGCGAGGAGCAATATCCCATCTATACATCTGAATACCAATTAATAAAGTTCGTTAGCGATAGCGGGTACGCCCTGCAGCAGCTGACCGAGCGACTCGACATCGATCTGGGGATTGATGTAAAGTCTAAAGAGTGGGTCTTCCATAGAAGCAGAGAGGGCTAAATGCTAAATTAGAAAGGACCTATAAACCTTAAAAGAAGGTCTGGACGAATCCCCAAAACTAGTGTTGCCGCCGCCAATATGATTGTGGGTAACCACATAAATATGGGCACATCACCCTTAACATCAATATTTTTTCGTCTCTTACCCAGAAAGATTTTGTGGAATGAGCGGACTAAAAAGACAAATGATATTATAGAGATGCAGACCAACAGAGTTACAATTAAGATTGCTAGGATCGAGTTTCCGTGAGTATAAAAGAAGCTGTAGGATATGCTGAAAAAGAGCAGTTTCGCATAGAAGCCGCTTAGGGGTGGGATGCCAGTTAATGAAAGGGCACATATTATATAGCTCAGCGCCGTCTTATCCATTTTTTTAACAATGTTGCCAAGCGAGTCCATATCTGAATCTCCAGTACTAAAGTAGACTGAGCCTAAGCTTAAAATTAACCCGACCTTCACCATTGTGCTGTTTATTAAATAGAACTGTCCGATCACAAAGCTTTGTGCGACTGTAGATGATATTAAGCTCATGGCGAAGAGCGAGTGCCCATATTCATCTATGCTGCAGTAAGCCATCATCCTAAAAAAGTCTTTTTGAGAGTAGGCCATTAGAGCTCCGAAAAGCATTGATATTAACCCTACCCCAAGCATTAAAGCCAGTATGATATATGATGGATATGCTCTGTAGAGTGGGGCAACCATCTTATAAAGAGCCAGGATTAGGGCGATCGGCTCTATAGCAGTAAATCCGTTAATAATAATAGTGGACGCTGGAAGGCAGTCGGGAAGCCAGCCGTGAAAGGGGACCAGCCCGATGTCTGCACCTAACCCAATTATGAAGCATGCCGCAACGAACATTACTAGGCGTGGGTTTTCACTAAATCTTGCCTGCTTTTCTAGGTCACTGATGAAGTATAGAATATTTGATTCACCAGTTGAGATATAGATGGTCAAAACACCAATTAGTACGAATAGCGCGCTTATAGCTGTTATAATCAGGTACTTGAAGGCCGCCTCAGTTGACGCCTTCGTTGGGTTATGAACGACAAGTATTACTGATACGCCGACGACCAGTTCCACAAACAGAAATATGCCGAACAGATCATAGGAGAGAAGCAGCCCAAACATGCAACATAAAAAAAGCAATAAGAAGAAATTATATACTCCAGGTTTCAGCCGACCACCTTTTTCAGCGCTCACATTGTAGATTGAGACTAGGAAAAAGAGTATGGCGGTGCTTGCCAATGCGGCAACGTTTGAGGGGTCGGCTCTTAAACCGAGCTCCGGGGTCTCTAAAATCTCGCCTGCAACACAATACGGGATTATTGTTAGCACAGTCACTAAGCTTAGCGCGGCGCTGATTAATAGCAGCGTTTTCGCCATCCTCCTTGAAAACACCTCTAGGAAGCTAAATAGGCACGTGAAGAGACATAGGATCCCAGTGAAGAGTGGAACTATTAGAATTAAAAGTGGGAGCAGGGAGTACACTACTTGCTCAGCCACCTCCAGTGGTCAATTAATATGGTGCCGTGATCCCGGTAGGCTTCAACAATAATATATGTTCCCATCGCGGTTACAAATATCATTAGAGCGAGAATGAAGGGTATAAGCATTATTGGGCTTTCAGCCAGTAGCGGGTAGAGAGAGTTCTCAGCCATATTCAGTCCAGCTAGAATCTTCAGTGAATCACGCCTAGAAATCATAAGGATTACTGAGAAGGAGAACATAAGTATACAAAATGAGAGAACTGTTATTTCCTTTTGCAGTATTTGGGGCTGGAGCATCCACAAGACGATGTACAAGATTGCAGTCGATATTACTAATGTAGCTAGCCCTTGAACCCCAATTACTGGTTTATCAGTCACATTCTCGGTCTTCGTAACCCCCCAATAAAGAATTAGAGGCACAACGATGGCCGCTGAAAACCACTCCGCAAAAGTTATGAAAAAATACATAAGAGCTTCAATATTTAATCCAACTATTAGATCAATTAGGCAACGAGCAAGCGCTACAGAACCTATCGCTATAGCTTGAATAGAAAGAAGTATAATTGTTCGTTGAGTGCTACCAGCAAAGCAGCCTAAAGCAGTGATGAGAGTCGCCGTCACCAAGGTTATAAGAGATAATATTTCCACGATTTATCCCCCAAGAATCGCCAACATCGTTATGATTAACGCTCCGAGGGTGAAGGATAGAACTGCTGGAAAATAGCTCTGCTGTATGTCTAAGTGGCGCATTTTTTCTGCAAAGTTAAAGAATCTCGCTGCGAGCAAATTATATGCTCGATCAATGTTCAGTGCGTGGCGTAGGCTATCGATTCTTAAAGTATCAGATAGTACACGGTATAAGTGGTAAGCTTGAGGTCCATCTAAAACGTTCGAGTCTTCTCCGCAAATGAATGGTTTAACAGCCTCTTCACTAGCTGGCGATCTATAGGATGGCCCTGTTTTCTTAGAGTAAAACGTCATGAGGATGAATAGTGTAAGGAAAGCTATTACGAAGATTGACGTGACGGTTGGGTTCCAGAAGCCAAGCGGGGTTTCGATAAATCCTTGTTGGGAAATTATGTTGATTGATTGCTCGGGGAGTATCTGTTTAACAGCTGGTATAATAAGAAGGTTGAGGGGAACTGATGGAACAACGCCAAAGGTCAATATAACCATAGACATTAAAACCATTGGAAAAATCATCGGGACAGCGGGATCCTTGATAATTAATCCAGCTGGGGTTCTGGCAGTCCTCCGCATGAAAGCTGTGTAAAATAGTCTTATCGCAGCCGCAGCGTTAAGTATACATCCAAGAAAAGCTATGACTATAAAGAATGCAGCTTTTGCATCGATTATAGCGCTAAAGACTAGGTATTTTCCTGCGAAATCGCTGAGTAAGGGCATTGTTGACATCGATAAAACACCTGTTAGGCAGCAGAGCGCCGTTATAGGCATTCGTTCGTACAGCCTCTCCATATCATTTATATCATGTTTTCCAGTGGCATAAACTACGGCTCCCGCGCAGAGGAAAAGCAGGCCAAATGTAAATGCATGTGACATCATGAGGAATAAGGTTGCTGCAACGCTTAGGGGGGTGTCTAATCCCACTGCTATCGCTATGTAGCCAAGCCCGGATATGGTTCCATAAGCCACAATCCTCTTAAAATTGCTCTCTATAAGTCCATTTAAAACGCCAATAAGCAGGGTAAAGGAGCCAATAAAAGATATGATGAAGCCCCATACACCTAAATCCCCGAATAGTGGGTGCAGAGGCACTGTTGTAGCAGAGGATGCATGTACTCGAAGCACGTTTGTAAAGAAGCGGATAATCATGTAGATTCCGGTTAGGGTTCCACCCTCATGGAAGACAAGAATTGTGGATGTGGGTGCGATGGTTGCATCTGGTAGCCATGTGTGGAATGGAAATAACACTGTTTTAGGTAGTGCCGCGATTAAGAGGAGGGAAAGAATTACGTGGGTTAGGGGGCTCTCTGTTGGGATCTTTTGGCCTAATACAGGAATTTTCATTGTTCCAGTGACAGAATAAATAACGATTGTTGTTATTAGGAGAGCTAAGCCGCCTATATGCGTCATTACTAAAGCTTTTATAGCTGCCCGTAGAGAGAAATCATCTTCATTCCAGAAGGAGATCAGCGCGTACGAGCATAAGCTGACTAATTCCCAGAAGATTAAAAGGCTTAAGAGGTTGTCTGAGAAGAGCACTCCAAGCACGGCACCATTAAACAATAGAATAAAAGAGTACGACCTATTGAATTCCCATTTAATTTCATACCTTCTATTATAGGGTGAGAGATAATAGATGTTATAGGTGAGAGCTAAGGCTGTAAAGAGAGAGGAGATAAAGGCTGGAATGAGAGATAAACAGTCTATATAAAATCCCATGTCAATAACGCCAATTGGCAAAGAGATGGAGAAAAGATGCGCTCCAAACGGCCCGTTATATGCTATAGGAATTAACGTGAAAATTAAAAGAAATGATAAATAGGCCGTTAGAATGCAAACTACCTTTGCGATATTTGCTCCACCTCTAGGGAATTTTGTGATTAGATGCGATAGTAATGCGGCTGCAAAAGGTATGAACATAGCCAATAGAGCTGCATACTGTGGTGACAGCGTAAATCTCCTCACTTGAGCTAAAACTAAACAGATTTTAAACGCTCAAGTATATTTAGGTTACTGCATTTATATCATCTGCTATTCTTTGTTTTACTCATTAAAACAACTTGCAATAAATCTTAAGACTTATCTTCATGTTTTCCACTCCTATGCATTGGGTGGACATCCTTAGGCCAATCTTCCGGTAGAAGTAGAGGCCTTAAGTCTGGGTGCCCCTCAAATTTGATTCCAAATAAGTCGTGGACCTCTCGCTCATGCAACAAAGCTCCGGGAATAATATCAGTTATTGTGGAGATTTTATTTTCGTTCGAGGGTATTGTGATGCGCAAGGTTACTAAAATTCCACCTCCACCAAGATGATAAAGAATCTCCGTGTTATTTCCAACATTAAGTGCTGTGATGGCTGATAGATGCATTAGGCCTTCATTTACAAGAAACGTTACTACATCTCTGAGGTTTTCTTTACCTACATCGACGAAGATGCGTCCAGCGGTAGAAACTGAAATCTTTAAGGTGTTGTGTGGAAAATGACCCTCTAGTTTCCTTATGATCTCTGCTTCCAACATTTCAGATGTCTCCTTTCTAATTACTCCATTATTTAAAATCATCATGAATTTAACCATAAATACTATAAAGCAAATCTTTGGAAAGGAACTAGTCAATTGATTAAGGGTTATCCTTGTGTTTATTAGATTAAGCACAATAAATTCTCTATAGGCCTATGAATTAATAGGCATAAAAAATCATTTTTGAAGATAAAAGCATCTTTTATCGCTAATGAGCCTGTTTTAATGAGAAAAATATAAACATGTATGAGCAAAAACAGGCTAGGAGGAAATCGGATCACGAATTTAATTTGTTTTCTAATAGTGCCTCCTTAATCTCTCTTTGAAAGTTCTCTTTATCCATAAAGAAGGCGGTTATCGCTTTTCCATTGACAATGCAGTTTGGAACTTGCCCACGTTTTTCAACCTCCTCTGGTTCTTCAAACATGTTTATCATTCTAATGGGAAGACTCGGCGCGGCTTTTCTCACTAAACTTTTAATTTGCTCTGCAAAGTACATGCAGAATGGGCATGAAGGATCATAGAAGATTAGCGCTTTACCTTTATCTTCCGCCTGGGGAACATATTTTCCCTCTCTTGGGCGATAAATATATCCCTTCTTTAATGGATAGTAAAGCAGAAGGGGGTTATACTCACTAGCCTTTCTGAACCCCATTCTTAAGTAAAACTCGTTTTGCGGATAATACCCGGGAACTTGAAAAGCCCATGTGACAAGCGCCAAGGGAGGCTTCTTGCCGAAAAAATCTCTGGGCTTCTTTGCGTCTTCGATTAAAGAATTCAATAACGCTTTCCCTATACCCTTCCTTTGGTTTCTTCTATCTGGAACAAATATGCAGGTTATTTCTAATAGCTTTTCTCTAAGCTCAGGCTGAAATTGTATCAAACCCACCGGAGTCGAGTTCATGTAAGCCATTTTGGCTATGCTGCCAAACAACTCTAACGATTTGCTTGCCCATCTTTTCTTGGCTTTTGCCCCCTCAATGAAAAATCGCTCATTTCTTCTCTCCATTGGGATACAAAAATTTATTAATGAATCGAGATCTTCCAGCTCAACATCCCTTATTTTGAAAGGGCTCATCTAAAACAACCAAAAATATAATGTTTTTCTCGACATATAAATTATTCAATTTTATATAGAGCCAGGAATATCTTCACTTAATAACACAGGGGTTTAAGGAAATGAATTTTTCATTATCATACTGATCTTCTCGTTTTCTCAAGATTAACTATTAAATTAAAGTTTTAAGCGCACAAGGGGAAAATCATCATTCTGGCGCACCACTTTAAATCCATGTTTAAGGTAGAAAGATAATGAACCGGAGGGATTGTTTTCAGAATCTATCCTCGCAAAGGTTTCCATAGCTCTAAGGTTTCTTGCATCAAGTTCCTTTAGGAGCTTTTTGAGCATAAGTGTTCCGTATCTCTCCTTCTCTCTTCTTTATCTACTTTATCTAATATGTAGAGGCAGGCGATGAAAAAGGCATACTCCTTTACTCTTGGAAAATATTTTGTAGGCGCATGCTGCATAAAGCCTATTGGAATACGTCAAGTCGGGCGATCTCAACACTTTTTCCAAAAGTTTTCTCTACAGTATTAAGCCATTTTATCTTCTCTTTTTTTGATCCCGTATTCAGATGCATAATGCTGCAACTCACCACTTGTCTGCCAGTAAAGGCAAAATCTGCATGGCTCAGGAACAATTAATATATTATTAAGATTCTTAACTTCTTCAAAGTTTAACAAATTCTCTCCGATTTTTAATAACTGTTAAAGATATTTGTAACTATTTTTATAGTTTTATTCGAATGGCTATTGTTTAATGGTAAAACCTTTGCTACAATTTATCAGCAGAATTTAATAGGTAAACATGTAATATTAAGTAAGAAATGGTGGAAAGATATGTTTCCAGCGTCTGATGCCGTTGTGGTTAAGGATCTTGTGAAAATGTATGGTGGCGGCTCAATTGGCGTTGACGGATTATCTTTTACTATTAAGGATGGAGAAATATATGGGTTGATAGGTCCTAATGGTAGTGGTAAAACAA
>JAGTRH010000198.1 GCA_018396795.1 Candidatus Bathyarchaeota archaeon | reverse complement strand
AGAGAGAGGTCCTGTAAGCAAGGCTCCTGGAAAAACAGCTAGGAGTACAAGCGTATTTACTATAGATATAAGAACGCTTACTGAAAAGCCATATAGTAGAAACGCTGCAACTAGGGGCACTTCCCATACCTGATAAATCAAGAAGGGTGCATATGGAGCTGGAATTTTTATAGGTGAAAGGTTAAGCCCTATTGTAAGCGCTGTAAAAACAGTTATAAGTGCAATTTTACCTGATTTCGGCATGTTCATTCTCCCTCATGATAGTGTTACTCGCTTATCTCAGAATTATTTCATACTATTATTTAAGAGTAATTACTCAAAAATGAGTAAAATAACTCTTACCTAAATCGCAAGAAAAAGAGCGCAACGACAACTATGAAACTAAAACTTTAAATTAACACTAGCTGCTACTCACTCATTTTTTGTTCTTCAATCGAAATATCAAATAATTCATTAATGCTCTTATTTATTGTTTCAAAAGCTTTCTGCTCAGTATCCTCTTTAGTAGACATTTCTTTAAGGCTTTTGAGAGCATCGTCCTTAAGTTTCATTTTGAGTAATTTATTATCCTTAATAAATATAATTAAGATTGATTCTCCTTCCCTAACCATGATGTTTCCTTTTCCCATAGTGCATCCTGTAGCGACTTGAATCCCATCGATGAGACAAGAATATGGCGGACTAGGTCTAGTTTCAACGATCGCTTTTGTCCTAAAGTAATCTTTTCCTAGAACTCTATTAGCATATAATCCGGCCTTTAAGCCTAATATAAGGAATGGGCCGAGATGACCATGGAATTTCACAGCTTCATTTAACAGCGCACTTGTAATTTCGTCATATATGCCATTCAAATACTGTCCTCTCCGTAATCTCAGTTAGTATTACGATTTTATAAAAAAGTGTTACTGAAAACACTTATTTAAAAATATCTCGTTACTACTCCTATTCCTTTTGCAGCCACTCCATTATTTGCTTATCTAATGGTTTTGCTTTTCGTTTTCTCCGTCTAGGTTTAAATGGGTATCCACCTACCGCCCTATACGCTGCTTCTGCAAGTTTATCAGATTCTCCATCAATAAATTCACGCCAATTAGGGTTATGTCTAAAAATATGTGGGCTAGTCCATTCAGGCGTAAAATTTTCAAGTTCTTCCGGCTTCATGCATATGCATACCGCATCTAGTTCTCGATGCAAACTTAATGGACATGTGAAGACTCTAGTTGGATCCATTTTATTCTCCACAGTTATTCCACCCTTAGGTGATAACTCTATAAGCTTTGAGGAAATCTTTGAATTTACGTACTCAACAATGGCATATGCTAAATCTAAAGGATTATATTTTTCTAGCAGGTCTTCTGATATGCTTCTTTCGTTTATGTGAATATGGCATCCGTTTCCAGACCATTTAATATAAATCGACTCTTTAATCCCGCAATTAAACAAGAATCTTACAATATCTTTAGCGACGCGAATAGTATTCTTCCAGTTTGGAAGTTCGCTGTCAATATCCCATGTGGGCGTGCAGTATATTATGTTTGACCACTCATAGAGGTCCTCAATATTTTGGAGATTTCTATAAACATTAGCCGTTGCATAGATTGATCTTAACAATTGGTTATTTAGCTTAATTATGTCCTCGGTTTTCTCCATTAAAATGGGTTTTCCTCTAATATACCTTTTAAAAACTAAACTGCCAACTGAATCTATATAGTGAAGTGCAACCCATCTACCTTTACAAAAATCTAAAATCTCTTTTTGAACATCTAAGCGCGAGTAGTGCTCATAGAGCATATTCAAGGTATTTCGGCTTCCCTTCTCTCGGTTGCTCTTTGAATTCGTTCCATAACGTGTTTGGGTAGAGATATATCTTCCTTTCTCATATCAATTGGCTTAACGATAGTTAAACCTTTTCCAGGCAATATCGCGATTTCATACATTTGTAGACTATGATTTGTTTGCCGCATCTTCTCTATGAGTACATAGCGCTTTAGAACCCCGTTTCTAACGGTTCTTCTAAATCTAATTATGCCATCAGCTATATGCTCTACACCCCAACCAAAAGCTTCGGAAGTTGTTATAGCATACTGTGATGTTGCCATAACCGTGAAATCCCATTTAAATAAAACCTTCTTCACAAAATACGAGTATCTCCTAGCCATAGCTGGTTTATCGAGCCAAAATGCTGAAAGTGAATCGATAACGAGGCGGGCTCTGCCATAACCTAGAGTTTTCTTCGCTTCTATAACTTTATTCACAAGTTCCTCAATCTCTAAACTTTGGAGTGACCATTCATCCTTAGTCCCCATTAATGCATCAATAATTATTATTTTCTTTTCAGATATTCCCTTGTAGAAGTCGAAACCAAATTGTGCTGCCTGTGTAATGATTGACTCGCGGCTCTCCTCGGTTGTTACGTAGATGCATTTATCTCCCTCAATTATTCCTTGAGCAATAAAATGTATACAGAGGATGGTCTTACCAGTGCCTGGTTCTCCGGTAATAGCCACTGTAAAGCCTTTCGGTATTCCACCCTCAAGCATAGCATCTAAATCTGGAATGCCAGTTGACAAGCGCTCAATAAGCATCTCTGATCAACTCTCTACAGTAGTAAAAATAACCTTTAGGCGCTCTAAAACCTTACTGACTAATTATTTAATGATCACTACTGAAAAACACTTGGCTTTATATTTAAATAAACTAAAGGACCCCTCTCCTTCGGTAGCCGTGCTATTCTAGCGCTAATAGCGTTATACATGCTTAATGGATCTAGCACTATCAGTTTCGTGTCTTTACTGGTCTTTTGAATGCGCTTAGCTATCTCCTCGACTATTAAGTTTTCAGCTATGAACTCAATCATGCATACCTCGTTTTGATTCACAAGTTTTCTAACGGCTATGCTCTTTAATTCAGATTTGTAATCCATGTCTTGAAATATTCTTCTTGCTCTCCTAATATTTTCTACATAATCTGGTGGCAACTCAAATTTTGTTGATAAAACCCTCACTCGCTCCCGCCACTTCTTAAGCCACATGCCGGCCCAAAAGTTTATCGAAGTCTTAAGATCCGCTGGTTTACTCTTAAGATACTCCTCAAGTTTCCTATAAACAATTCGACTATCATCCGTGTCTAATTTAACCTTTAGCCAGGTCTCCAGATCCTTTGAAGCATATACAACCATTTGGTAATCTAGGGTGTATGGCTTAAATTGCGGGATATAACTCTCAAACTCCTTGATTAACAGCGAGAGAAATCTATTGCGAAAGTTTATAGCACTCATTGAACGCACTCACACAACATTTTAATAATGTGCGAAGCGGAATTTAAAAGTTGCTGATGAAACGTAAATATTTACGTTTCATCTTTAAAGTTGCAAAC
>JAGTRH010000197.1:2604-3401 GCA_018396795.1 Candidatus Bathyarchaeota archaeon | reverse complement strand
AATGCGTACTTTTCGTTCATTCGGTCAATTATGAAGCTGCTAAGAAAGAGGCTGGAAATGTAAGGGTTGAAATGATAAAGCTTGGAGAGAGATCTGATAACAGAATTTTTGGGGAAATATCCAGGCACAAATTTAAATCTATGAGCTTCGACAAGATGAACGCTGCGGAGTATTTGAAGTTAAAAGAGAACCTGAAGGACGTGAAACTTGAACCTTTAGAGGATGCTGTCTGGTCACTGCGCAAAGTCAAGGATGAGGATGAACTGGCGTTGATGAAGAATGCAGCCAGGTTAACTTCTCAGGGGATGAAGAAAGCCTTCGAGATCGTGAAGGCGGGGCTAAAGGAACACGAAGTTGCCGCTGAGATTGAATATGAAATGCGTAAGCTGGGCTCAAATGGAACAGCATTTGACACAATAATATGTAGTGGACCAGCCTCCGCCTTCCCTCACGGCGGATGGGGTGAACGTGAAATCAAAGATGGAGAATTTATTGTTATTGATATAGGCGCTAAATATCGCGGCTACTGCGCAGATCTAACAAGGACGTTAATTGTGGGTTCCCCTTCAAAGGAACAAGTCAATATATACAGGGTAGTTGAAGAAGCCCAGAAAATAGCCATAAACCAGATTAAGTCCGAAGTGAAAACCAGGGAAATTGATGAAGCGGCCAGAAAATATATAACGGAAAAGGGTTATGGCGAATATTTTGTTCACAGCCTAGGACACGGCGTCGGGTTGGATATACATGAACCACCAACACTTGGACCGACAAGTGAAGAAATTCTATTACCCGGG
>JAGTRH010000197.1:0-2594 GCA_018396795.1 Candidatus Bathyarchaeota archaeon | reverse complement strand
AGATACAATACTTGTACTTGAGGGAGGAGCTGTAAAGTTAACGAATTTGGATGAAACTTAAAATGGCGCGCCATTAAGTTCTTAATCTCATTGATATTTAGGCATTTGGATGCTATGCGAATTAAGAAATTTTAGAACTTGGCGTAGCTTCATTTCCTTTTAGGGTTTTTCTAATGACTGAACCGTTTGGGCTTGTCTCCTCGAATATTATACATTGGAACTTGTAAATCTTTGTCCCTTTTAGGACCCAGCAGTCTGGCGGTAAGCCCGCTTTCATGCAGCACTGGCATAGAAACTCCTCTTCATCCCAGCCCCATTCAATAGGAACTTGCGGCAATAAAAGCCCCTTGTAGAATCCTCTTTCAACTATTAGTCCATCCTCCCCAACCTTTATTTTCGATGGGTACTCATTCGGTGATTTAACTTCAACTAGTTTAGGCTCTGTAAGAATGCTGACCTCAAAGACGACGTGGTCCAATTCATTCCTTGACATCGGTGGGAAGCGTGGGTCTCTAGTTGCAGACTCTATAGCCGCCTCGATGACGGCTTTAACAAGTGGATAAACTGGGTATGGGAAGCCTATGCATCCCCTTAGATTTTTCCCGCCATCTGTTACGCTGTTTATTGTAACGAAGACCCCCCTCCTTTCTAGGAGGCTGGGTGAAAGGTTTTCTGGAGGGTTAATTATCTTTCCATCCTTAAGATTTTCCTTAACGGCTCTTCTCGCAAGGTTCACTAGAAACGCTCCTTCTTGATCTGATAGACCAAAATTCATACTTAACTCACCAAGTAGCTAATGCATTAAGATGATTAAAAAGTTTAAGGTAGAAGGGAAAGAGAGAGGAAGGTTCTTGAGCGCTACGCCTTCAGAATTTAATTGACTCTTCTTTAATACCATTTTTAGTTATTATTAATAGGTCTATTCCGTCTCCGCTCATCGCGTCGCGGCTTATAGCCGACTTAACAGCTTTAATGGCAAGTTCTCTGCCCTCTTCAGCAGTCATTCCATCTCTATAAGATTCTTCGAGGATGCCTATGGCTATTTCAGCTCCGGAGCCAACGGCTGCGTACTTGTCAGGCATAGTTGAGCCCAAAATGTCAAGCACGTAGATAGCAGGTCCTTCGTCGTCCATCCCGCCAATAATTGTTTCTGTAATAAACGCTCTGCTACTAAAAAGTAAGTTTGACATAACCTTTGCAGCCGCTTTAACGCTTATTGGACGACCGGTTTCAAGTTTAAATAGGCTTGCGTAAACTCCAACCTCACGTGCCAATATCTGCATGTCCGATACTAGTCCTGCGCAAGCTGCGCCTATATGCTCAGATATCCTGAAAACCTTTTTACCAGATCGACTGACGACGAAGTTTCCATAGGACACCCTCTTCTCAGAGGCTAATATAATACCGTCTAAACATACGATTCCAACCGTCGTCGCGCCTGGAACCAACAAATATTGACCCTGATTACTATTCAACTGTAACACTCCCCTTAACGGCAATCCTAAATCAAATGTTTTCAAACAAGACTAATAAACAATCTCGGTGTTATTAAAACTTTACTTAATTCGGCTGGTGCATCTTCAAGTATCAGGGCGATGGAAACTTAAATAAGTGCTTACACTAAAAACTATCGTGCTTGTGGTTAAGGCGGTTCTGGGAGATAGAGGGATATCTCGGAGGCTTTAAGCCCAGGACCAGATGAACCATTAATAGACATTTCAATGCTACCATAAAACTGCTTAAAACCTGAGTTGGATGCGGCTCTCCCATAATAGCCCCTCAAATATATTTGTGATTTGACCCCCAAACAAGATGGAGGACATAGGGTCCATCCATAACTTAACACTTAAAGGCGCATCAGAACTCTTTAATTCATCCACGATATTTAAGTTGCATCAGTAAATTATTTCTTCACATAGTTTAACCCTATCACCTTTAAGCAGCACGCCCTCCTCCTCCAGTAAATGCCTCCGACCTTCAATTTCTTCCTTAGAGCTCCCAGCAATCCTGCCATCCGACCTTACAACTCTATGGCATGGAATGATTGGTGCAAGGGGATTCTTATGTAATGCGTTCCCAACAGCTCTGTATGCATTTGGTTTACCAACTTTTTCAGCAATTCTTTTATATGTGCTAACCTTCCCTTTGGGTATGCCAAACACAACCATTAAGACTGCTTTCTCAAACTCGGTCTTTCCAGATAAATTTCGCCGCAAATCATGGATATTTACGCAAATTTTCTTCATGAGATACCACAATAAATTATCTTTAAGCGAAATATAATAAATTTTTAAGATAAGACGCCATTATTAGAAGGCATAAAGAGAGGGGAGAAAGCCTTGAATGAAGAAAATGACGCCAAAACCATGTCTGCCAAGTTTTTTAGGGCTCTTTACGTTGGACGTTTCCAACCTTTCCACCTCGGGCACCTCGAAGCTGCGAAGTATATCCTCCAAAATGCCCGTGAAATTATAATAGTTGTGGGAAGCGCTCAGGAGAGTCATACGCTTGAAAATCCCTTCACGGCTGGCGAGAGGGTCTACATGATTAGGCTAGCCTTAAATGAGGCTAACATAGATCCGGGCAGATACTAT
>JAGTRH010000196.1 GCA_018396795.1 Candidatus Bathyarchaeota archaeon | reverse complement strand
GTGAATATACCTTTATGCCCATAATAACCCTCTCAAGTTCATCTCCACTCGGATATGCCAACCCCAAATTATTAAAATGATGCCTTCCAATAGCGTCTCCACAGACTTTATCACCTATAGACTTCGCATCCTTACAGTCAATTAAACAGACGGATAGACCAGCCTTAGCAACCGTCTTAGCAGCAATGCAACCTCCAGTACCAGCTCCAACGACGATAACATCGATTCTCTCCATAAAGATCCCTCAGCCATCTCAGTATACTCTTTAATAACAAAAATAAATTTTTATCCTGCACCTCTTCCATTCGCATTAACAAATCTTAATAGAGGAAAATCTCGACGATGTTAAAAATTTCAGTATTTTCTGTGTTGTTGATTTGGTAACGAATTATTAAGTTTCTCTGCTCGATAAATCAGCGCCAATAATACTAGTTCAACTTAATGGGAGTTCACTCTATTTGCATTCTTTGTTATCCACTTATCGCACCAGATTCTTTTACTCCATTTCCTCTTCGAATATTCTTAACAATTCCTTCTTTTGAATTCCAAGCTTCTCAGCTAGTTCTCTCATCCATCTCACGTAAGATCTGAAGACATTGCACGCGATATCAACTTTATCCTCAAGAGGGAGATTCTCCTCCTCAACTAACAGCAATGCGAACCATCTGCCTAGATCTGTAAGCGTATAAGTCTTAAGCCAGACAACGCGACCTGAAATCTCACTCTTCTCCATATGCTCAGCGAGTATTCCTAACTCTGTAAGGGCCTTCAAATGCTCTATAACAGTCTTATTTGAGTAACCAAGAGCCTCGATCAAATCCTTCTGATATATCTTTTCGGATACACCACGCTTCAAGGCAAACTTTAGAATATCCGCGGGTACAGATGAACCGAAAATAACTCTTAAAACCTCACGCTTACTACTCTTTGGCAAGAAAATTACATACGGATATAATCGTCCCTTCATATTTCCCGCCAAGAATAAGTTTTGTAAGACTGGATAAATAAATTACTATTCGGAAACTTTTAATTAGAAAAATTTATTAATGTTGTGTAAAGAATTACATTGGGTTTCAAAATGGAACACTTGAACTCGAAGATTATCGCGACTAAAGAAGATCTCTCGTTTTTAGCACCACATTATACTCTTCAGAGCTTGATTTTGATGGCTAAGATGCAAATGAAAAAGTTTTAAACAGGTTGAATGAGACGCTTGAGGAGTAAATGGTTAACTGAGCATATTAGGCGCTCTGCGGAGTTTGCTGCAGTCCTAGAGGTTGCAGGTTGGCCTAAACCTGGCAATGTTCATAGAACTAGGGATCATATTGATGCACGCTTTGAGCATTTTCTTGCCGGGTCAATTGCTTTGGGCCCCTCGGTTGAATCAGCTGCTTTAAAAGGAATTTTGGTTGCTAGAGGTCGATTAAATCTATCCAAAGTTGAAGTAGGGAGGCTTGTAAAGAAGGCTGTTACAGGTATTATATCCTTTCATAACGGTGGAAATACGCATTTGGGTGTCTGTTTACTCTTTATTCCTCTCTCTGTAGCTGCCGCTAAAACTTATGTTGAGGAAAATTGTTTTCCACCTGAATCTTTAAGAAGAAATTTTGAGGTCGTAATGCACTCAACAACACCTATTGATGCAGTAAAAGTCTACGAGGCCATAGCAATGGCTAGTTCTCCATGTGGATTGGGCAGTGTTAATGAGGGAAGAGCCCCTGACCTATACCGTAAAGATGCGAAGAAAAAAATTCTTGAGGAGGGAATCACACTCTATGATGTTATGCTGGAGTCTTCTTCCTATGATAATGTTGCGAGAGAGCTTGTAACTGGCATGGAGATATCCTTTAATACCGGGTTTAAGGAGTTGACGGAGACTTTCGAGCGAACTAAGGATATAAATACGGCGATAGTCCACACGTTCCTTAAGATTCTATCCAAATTTCCAGACACATTTATAGCTAGAAAGATTGGACTTAAAAGAGAAGGCGACATTAGAAAAGCTGTGAAAATAGGTATAAAAGAAACGTTATGGATATCAGAGTCCGCTGAAAGAATTCTTAATCTAGGCGGATTAACCACGAAAGAGGGGCAAACCGCACTATGGGAGTTCGATGAAAAACTTCAAAGCCTAGGCAAAGACTACAGCCCGGGAACAACAGCTGATTTAACGGCTTCATCAATAATGATTGCCTTATTAGACGGCCTAAAGTTTTAGTTGTGGCAGTAAAAGGTGGCTTCTTAAATTGAATGGATCCATAAGGGCACGTGAAGGAGATTTTCTTGAAACTGTTGAGGGCTTAATCTTTGATGTAAAAGGGCTTGTTCATCCCTCGGATAGGGTGATAGCGTTTCTCAGATATATTGAGAGTTTATCCGGGGATAGGGTGAGAGATGGAAAAAAATATATAAAAATTTACTCTCTTAGCACTAGAGAGGAAATTCTGAGAGATAGGTATCCACATTATATTTATTACGATGAGATCTTTGGTGATTGGCTGGAGGGTGTACCGAACAATTTAATTGCAAAACTCTATGAACCGTCAAAAAAGGTTTCAGACTTGCTGAATAAATCTAGTCTTGACATCGTTGAGGCTGAAGCATTAAAGTTCATTTTCACACTACATGAGTACTCTAATGTTTCATTAAAGAACCTTGGGCTTTCGGGCTCAGTTCTAGTTGATCTACATTCCTCCGAATCGGATATAGATGCTGTTGTTTATGGTAGAAGAAACTGTTTTACCGTGCATGAGTGGTTACGAACCCTTATGGACGAGGAAAAAGGTGGTTTTTCACCGTACAGCCTAAGTGATTTGAGGAGACTCTATGATTTCCGTTCTAAAGATACTTCGATGCCATTTGAAAGATTTTGCGAGGTTGAGCGAAGAAAGGCTTATCAAGGTAAATTTCTCGGCAGAGATTTCTTTGTGAGGTTTATACCCGATTGGGATGAGGTTGATGAGTCTTACGGCGAACGCCTATATAGAAACGCTGGATACGCGAAAATTAAAGCTAGAATCGAGGATGATAGTTGCTCAATATTTACCCCCTGCAAATACGCTATCTCTGAAATAAAGATTCTAGAAGGGACTGATAATATTAGGCCGCTGAGGGAGATAGTCTCCTTTAGGGGAAGATTCTGCGAGCAGGCAAGAAGAGGCGAATGGATCATAGCGCAAGGCAAAGTTGAAAAAGTTATAGAGAATGATGGAAGCGAATACTATAGAATGATTTTGGGCGCCAAACCGTCAGACTTTATGATTCTTGAGAGCTCCATCCTATAATAGTGGCTTTATATAATCCCTTCCGGATGCCTCTTGTGAGCCGACGAGAACCCGGTGATATTCTTCATTCCTCCTCATATTGATCACTTTCTCGAGTTTACCATAAGCCATGACTTTCTC
>JAGTRH010000195.1 GCA_018396795.1 Candidatus Bathyarchaeota archaeon | reverse complement strand
AAAGATTTGCTTGGGTCATCTACTCATCGCCTAGGAGATCCCTCCAGTCCTGACGAATGGCCTCGCAGAAGCCCCCTTCATCAAGAACCCTCCTCCGCTCGAATGCTCTCAAACCCTCCAACATGATAAAACCCCAATCTCAAACATTTTAACGCCTCATTATGAAAATTATATGTTTTATCGAATTTAATATTAATTTTTTAATTTCCCTATGATGTTTTTTAATTAGCTTATTAATGGTTGCTGTAACTTGTGGTAAATCATATTCATAATCATGAAAAGCAATAATACCACCAGGAACTAAATGATTCCATATAATGTAAAAATCATTTATTACATAGTCAGGTGAATGATTTCCGACAATAAATGCGAAGCAAATTTTTTGATCCGAAGAAAAATTTACTTTCTTTGAATCTTTAGGTATTGTAACTACATTATGGTATCTACCTACGTTAAACCAGTAAGCATAAAACATTGGCACACCAATTTTTTGTAAATAACTACAGTATAGATCCTTCATGCTAATTTTTTTTTACACATGTAGTTAGATCTACTGAAGGATTAAAAATGTCAATAGCATAAACCTTTTTATTGAATTGGGAAGCATACCGCGCTAACTTTCTAGTACCTCCACCAACAAATGCGCCTATTTCAACTATATCCCCTTGAAGTCGCATTAATCTCTCTCTCTCACATACTTTAATTAGTGTTTCATAACCAACCATATCTCCGTAATAAAAGTACAAATATAGATAACCTAAAAGTCTCCGAAGAATAGCGGGTAGCGGGACGTTATAGAGGATAAAATTCGTAATCCGTTTTATCATGGTTCCACTTTCTTTATTAAAATATCACATTGAAATAAACACATAAATTTTTAATATCGTCAACTCTTGCCATGTTACTTTTTAATCACATTTAATACTTCTTCGTATACTTTATCCATATTCCAGTATTTCCAGCATCCCCATCGACCAATAAGGGTTACATCTTGTTCCGACAACCATTGAATTATTCCCTCTCTTGCTTTGTTTGATGTTATTGTGTGGATTGGGTAGCCGTATTCATGCAACCAAGATCTTGTGAATAGCACTTCTCCATCTTTAATAACTTCTAATTTTTCCAGACCCTTGAGGGTTTCTTCAACATAATTTTCTGTATTAACTGGTTGGCTTGGAGGTATAGTGATCTCGGCTATTAGAGTTGACTCGTCGGGTGGAGCATTATTGGGGCTGTAGTTTGATATCCATGCGTATCTGTGGAAGATTACTTTTGCTGTTGGAACATATATCCAGTGTTGGTTTGGAGCTGGCCTGTCAATTGCTAGGCCCACTACCAGTACTCTATTGTAGTCAAGATTGTTTGAAAGCTTAATTATATATTCTGGTGCATCCATTAGCTTTACAAGTTCATTTAGGGGTACAGAGTTAACAAGCTTCTTAGCATATATTTCTTTGTTTATGATCCAGCCTTCGTTTGCCCGTTTAATGTTTTTGATTTTGTAGCCTTTAATGAAGCATACACCTGACTCAACAGCTTTCCTCATTACATTGTCAAATAGTCTTTGTATTCCACCATGCCCAGGATAGTAGAACTTTGACTGTTCGCGGTAGCCTATGGTGGGCTGGCCAATGGCCGACTTGACCACGTCCCTCCAATCAGGGATCGGCAGCCTACCTGGCGTATAGACCCAGTCGACATCAATTTCCTCTAAAGGCCTCTTCCAAATCTTCATGTTATAGGGAACAAGGTAGTTCTCAGCAATCCACTTACCAAAAAAATAAATCCACCTCAAAAGATTCTTTGGAATAAAGTCATTTGTTCTAGAAAAACATGCTTCAAGAAAAGATATTAGGGCATCAATCTTATCCTCTTGAGAAAGCTCATTTAGATTATTTTCAATTGGGTATGTGACAAAATTGCGAGAAAGCATCACAAAAGATTTTCTTGACGATTTAAAAACATCATTTTCAAGAAAACTAAGCATTTTATCTAAAATTACCCTATTCCTTGAAAATATGATATGACTTCCACCAATGTCAAATACATGACCATTTATCATATCACTCCTTAAAAGACCTCCGGCAGTTTCATGCTTTTCTAAAATTATAATGTTGATGTCGGGATATTTCAACTTACATTCTAAACCATATAGAACGCCTGCCCAGCCACCACCAAGAATAATTATGTCAACGCTTATCATATAAACCCTCTAAAGGCTAAAATTAGCCTAAATCATTTAAGCAGATCGAGGAGGCCTAGGTACTTAAATGTCTCCTCAGATCCTGAAGTATGAGAGGAAGCTGAAGAAGGAGAGGTAGAACATAAGCCAGGTGTCATAGTAGCTGAAGGCCTAAACTCAAGAAACCCCATGAACACTACGAAACCCTTCAAGTCCTACCACCCCCACCATAATACTACTCTCTCTACAACACCCCATCTAACACCAGATGTCCGACCTTTTCAGCTCTATAACCGTCAGGTACTGAATGAAGCCCTGATCCCCCGCCCAATCAGAGGCCGACTTGTCCCCCCAATCCTGAGCTAGGGAGCTGAGCCTCAAGGCCAAACCCCCACCTCTCACCATCATCAAGTACACAACCCTACCATATAGGGCCTCCATCCAATACCTGAAGCCTACCATGGCCTCCATAAGACTCCTAAGGATGGGCTCCAGGACCCAAGCTAGGGGACGACTCCTAACATTATCGACAGCAGCAATAACCAGATCAAGAAACCTCCTATCCTCAACCTCAAGCTTGAACCAGGCCCTGCACCTAAGAGCCCTCCCTCTAAGCCTAGCTAAGAAAACCCTCTCAAGGGGAACTCGAACAACCGTCACATTCCAAGAGGTCGACTCGGCAAAGCCCAACATAGCACACCAGTAAGATAACTAGAATTTAGCTATCACTGAAACCATATATAAATTTTTTTTAATCAAAGAAACCGAAGACAATAAACACATGTAGGGATGTGGCTTTCAGAACCGGACATCCTCAGGCTCGCCGAAGGTCACCAGAACCCGTGCCCTGCTGTCTGCGTACTCCACTACCTCTTCTTCTACCTCCCTCTAGACCACAGCTCCTCCGTAAACCCTAAGCCTCCTGCGGGCTACGGGATTCAAGCCCAGCCTCTCCAATATGCCGCGGGGGAAAGATGAGAAGATGGCGCCCGTGTCAGCAGGCAAATCAACGATATATGACTTAGAAATATCAGCTGATTATACACCTGGACTTTTACATATGTGAAGCCCAATTACTACTAATGGATAAAACGTGATGGTATCTTTATATTTACTTAATTATCCTAGTGTTAGGTTTTTAGAGGTAGAAATCTGAGCTGAGAGCCCTTTAATACAATAATTAAATAGAATTAACAGAATTTAGGTTTTAATATCAATCTAAAACGTTGCT
>JAGTRH010000194.1:2203-3424 GCA_018396795.1 Candidatus Bathyarchaeota archaeon | reverse complement strand
CTTGTAGATCTCGATGGGCGGGCTATAACACCTATGGATACTATGGCCGCTGCTACAGAGGCGGGTCAAGCTGCCCCTGTTGTCTCGCATATCCTCGTAGATTATGTTATAATTATCCCCTATAGATTGGCACTTGAAGCCTTCAATGCTCTTCCAATCAGCGTGGCCGTGAAGCTTCCCCAAGATAAAGTTGTCCCATACGCCTCAGCATTCTCTAAGACTGTTCTAACCGATGTCTTTGCGGGCCTCCAGCTGGATGGTGGTGGGCGCATCATTATTTATCGGCCGAGGCTAGGTTATTCTTCTGCAGGCATTACAATGCTTATCGTACCTTTATGTATAGCGGCCTTCGCTCTTCTCAACATGATGCTAGGGTCTGTGTATGAACGAGTAAGGGAGATAGGAATTTATTCATCACTGGGGCTAGCTCCTCTTCATGTTTCAGGAATGTTCTTCTCAGAGTCAGTTCTTTATGCCGTCATAGGTGGTATTGCAGGTTATCTAATAGGCATTTACGGTATCGCAACCCTCAATTTCTTTAAGTTGCTCCCAGAGGGCTTTTATCCTAACTTCTCTTCCTCATTTGTTATAATAGCTCTTGGAATGAGTTCAGTAGTCGTAATCTCATCTACGGCTTATCCAGCCCTGAAAGCATCGAAGCTTGTTACACCTTATGTGGAAAGAAAGATACAAATGACCAAGCCAATAGGCGACGAGTGGAATTCTCCGCTTCCCTTCTTCGCTGCAGACGAGGAGATAGGTGGCGTTATAGCCTTTATGAAAGAATACTTCGATACGCATAGTGTAGAGGGTGTGGGCACTTTCATTGCAACAGATGTTAAAGTAAGAAAAGAAGTTAAAGATAATGGTGAGCAAGCCATAATACTCTCATCGGAAATTTGGTTAGAACCCCTTGATGCAGGTATTACCGAAGATGTGATGTTGATTGCCCTTTCGCAAAAACCACAAGAGCGCTACAACTTTTCCATATACGCAAAAAGAAAAACGGGCTTATACACAGGATGGCTTAGTTCGCATCGTGTCTTTATCGAAAATGTTAGGGAGCAACTGTTGATTTGGAGGACTCTTCGGTCAAATGACAAAATGAGATATCAGAAACGTTCTAAGGAACTTTTTCAAAATAGTAGATAGGTGCGAGGTAATATGGTATACCAAACAATTTCTGAAGGGACTGGAGCCCTTACTTGGCGATCAATGTTG
>JAGTRH010000194.1:0-2193 GCA_018396795.1 Candidatus Bathyarchaeota archaeon | reverse complement strand
TTTTTGCTTGCATCATCATCCAGCCAGGGATTATTTATCTT
Organism: Candidatus Bathyarchaeota archaeon; assembly: GCA_018396795.1. Next base: position 2,152 of record JAGTRH010000194.1, on the reverse strand, counting down.
TATCTAGTTTCTGGCACTGGTTTGCCCTTCTCAACATGGTTAGTTATCCTTCTATGGTCTGAAATCGCTAGGTTCTTTGGCCACAAATTGCGAAGAGAGGAGCTTTTTATTATTATGGTTTTTGAATCGACAGCTATTAGCAGTGCTTGGTTATTTGTAAACCCTATAAGGAACAGCTATTTCAGGGCTAGCCCAATTACGAAGGCTTTTGGTTTTTCAGAAATGGTGCCGAGCTGGTGGGCCCCAAGTTTTCAAGAAGGCCAATTCGTTCTAACTACCCTCCTAGACTCTCAATGGATCGTCCCTATCCTAGTCTTCATTCTTACAGGGACTTTAGGGCAACTTGCGGATATAGCTATGGGTTATTTCTGTTATCAGCTCTATGTAGTTACTGAAAGACTTCCTTTCCCTATAGCGATGGCTTCAGCCCAAAGCATCTTAACCATCGCCGAAAGAGAGGCAGAGAGATTACGGGTACTAATGCTGGCTACCCTCGGAGGCGTTTTCTATGGATTGTTATCTCACTTTCTTCCTTTCATAACTGGCTCATCTGTTTTTGCTGTGGCACCTAGAGGAACACGGGACTTAAGCTACTTAGTGGAATACTTCCTTAAGGCCTCTTCCTTTGGAATTGATTCTACACTCACAACATTCGTTACTGGTTTTATCATACCGCTTCCTGTCCTCTCTGTAATGCTCTTGGCAAGTATTGGTGCTTACTTTTTCGGAAATCACTTTCTTTACGAATATGGCATCTGGCCAGAATGGGTTCCCGGAATGTCTGTTTCGACCGCCTGGTCTCGTTCCCAACTGTACTTTTGGGTGAGCGTTGGAATTGGCATTTCGCTATCGGCCGTTTTCATACCACTTATCATGAGACCTCATATATTAGTCCCAGGTTTTCCACTATGGATTCTTATTGCATTTTCGGTCGGTTGGTCATTTTTCGCAAGTTTTATATCAGCCAATGCTCAAGGGGTAGGAGCATCATCGAGCTTCAATATACCATATCTTCGGGAAAGCATCATTTATTTTAGCGGATACAGAGGAGTGGATATCTGGTTTGCAAATTACCTTACCTGGACTTCTGCCCCGGCTGGCTCGGTTCCACCCCCAAATATTGGACTTCCTTTAATCAGTACTGGCGGAGCTAATATTGCAACATCTTTTAAACAGGCTGACTTCCTCGGGGTACGAAAGGAAGACTATATCAAAGCCCTAATACTCGTTACCGCCTTAAGTTGGTTGATGAGTTTCTTTTATACAAATCTATTTGTCAATATTGCAAGCATTCCAAGCTCGGCTTATCCCTATACAGTCACTGGATGGCCAATAGAAGTAATGGAGCGCAACCGATGGATTGGTTGGCTTTGGTCAGGCATTCTATTCAAGCCCGATGTTATCATTTATAGTTTTGTCATCGGGACCATAATCGCCATAGTAAGCGTGTTTCTTAAAATTGCTTATGTTCCGGTTTCGATAACAATGGGTATCTTTGGTTTTCCTCCCAGTATCATATCCCAATTTATTGGGGGGCTCTTAGGAAAATTTATTTTTGAAAAGATTATTGGGCGAAATAAATGGCGTATGTATGCACCATTAATAGTTATTGGCATAAATTTAGGTGATAGCATCATTTATATGATAGATTCGGCAATTCTTCTAGCGATTAAGTCTCAGTGGATACTACCATACTGATGAATTAATAGAGGTCGAAATTAATTTCCAGTAATGTATCCTCTTATTTTAAGTTAAGTCCGAGCAAAATATGTATCTAACTCTCTTCTTTATAATATTTTATGAGACCGCATGTTGTAGCCTTATCCAAGGATGAGGAGGCTGATGTTAGGAGGTTCATGAGGGAGACTAGGCGCAAGGACGAGTACAGGAGGGGAGAGGCCGTCCTATACAAGGCTGGGGGACTATCCTACAGAGCCGTAGCAAAGAGGATGAGGACATCCTACAGCGCCGTCTACAATTGGGTTCAGAGGTATCGGAGGGGCGGTGTTGAGGCCCTCAAGACCAAGCCTCATCCTGGAGGGAAGCCGAGGATAACAAAGGATCAGAGGAAAACGATCGTGGAGACAGCTCTCAAGAGCCCAATCGTTTTTTAGTCTTTATTCGAAAAGACCTTCCCCCGGCATCAAATGTT
>JAGTRH010000193.1 GCA_018396795.1 Candidatus Bathyarchaeota archaeon | reverse complement strand
CAAACAGATGTCCTGAACCTTATATTTTCAGAAAAGGTTGCGAAAACAAGCGCCAAGGAGTTTGAAGAGTTTCGTAGAAACCTCTCAAGGAGACTGGAGTCTTGATTTTGGACACAACCTATCTTTTATCGCTCGCACGAATTGATATAGATACAGACTTACTGCAAGCCATAGCCAAGGGAAAAACAGATGTAAAGCTTGATGAAATATGTATAAACTTAATCTCCATCTTTGAGCTTCAAGCAAAAGCAGCTAAGCTGGGAGTACCAGCAAAATTTATAGTTCAGGCTACAGAAGCCATGCTTAAAGCCTTTAGAGTTGAATCCTTCCATAACCCAGAAATAATTGAAGTCAGTTATGAGTTGAAAAAGTTAATTCCAGACTACATAGACTGCGTTATAGTCGCAACCGCTGCTGTGTTAAAGGAGGATTTAGCCACAGAAGACTCCTTAATTCTAGCCAATAAAGAGGAGATAACAAAAAATACGGCGTAAAAGTATTAAGTTTCAAAGATATTGTCAAATAATAAATGATTAAACCATTTTTCGCGCTCATTTATTGAGATAAAATTGGGATAACATAGCAAAAACAACGTGAACCAATTCGGGGATTTATAGGGAAACGAGAAGGTTTAAATTATAGTTATAATTATAGTTATAACTATGAAGACAACGATTCAATTAGATAAGAAAACAGTTCAAATATTGAAGGATCTTATGAAGAAAATGAATTTTGAAACATACGATGATTTAATAAAAGCATTGGTAAGAGAGAAATGGGGAGTCAAGGATTCTCTCTTTGGCTCAAACCCTAGGCTGACCTCATTTAAAGAGGAGGAGGAAGCAGAATTTCATGAGCTATGACTTTGTAATAGACTCCTATGCCTGGATTGAATATTTCAGGGGGTCAACCAGAGGCGCCTTAGCAAAACCATACATTGAAGAAGAAAACTCTGTAACCCCAACGATAGTGATTGCGGAGATAAGCAGAAAATTATTAAATGAGATTTTAGAGGGGAGAGAAACGATGCAGGGAAGAGAAGAGAAGCTGGATTTCATAAAAACCTCAACATTTGTTATGGATCTCACGATAGAAATAGCGAAGTTAGCAGGAGAAATAGATGTTGAGAGGAGAAGAGTTATGAGAGGTTGGGGGTTATCTGATTCGATCATACTTGCAACGGCTAGAAGGGAAAATGCAAAGGTTATAACCGGAGACAAACACTTTGCCGACTTAAAGGATGAAATAATCCTCATTTAAATATTGCTTCCTGAAGAATTTAAAACGAAATCGTAAATTATAAAGAGTGGAAAATTTATTTTTATTACGTGTGCCTAACGAGTTTAGGTTGAAGTCTTATTTCAAAAAGCATAGGTATTGGATCTAAATAAACTGTTGCTGGAGGATTTATTTAGCGTCCTTCGCCTGATACAATATTTTGCCTTTCTCAGTAACCTCCATTATGAAGCGATTTCCTCCCATACGCATTTCCTCAAATTCTCTTGGAGTATAACCAATTGGCTCGATGGGTATTCCAAAGGTATTTAACTCCATGAGAGTCTTTATTCTGTCAAGGAAATTCTCTTTAAAATCTGCAACAACAAGTATATCTATGTCAGATCCCTCATTTATGTCTCCAGTGGCAAATGAACCGAAAAGAATAACCATATGAGGGTTAAGGCTCTCAACAACCCTTTTCACGTAGGCCTCTATCTTCTCAAAAACCTCTCCACCTCTCTCAATATCAACTCTGCGTAGCTTAAGCATCTCTCAGCAATCTCCCTCGTATAATACTTATAAGCTGGACCACTAGGATAAAGGTTAGGGTACCTTGAACCAATATAATGCCTATCAAGATCCCTACCATAGTTTAAGAATTCTCCAAATAAACTCTCAATCTTAGAGGCCTCCTCCAATAAGTCTGTCACAGAATGCGTCAATAAAGCCCTATAACCCCTCGAGTAGAGAAAGCCTTTAAGTGCCTTCTCGGCTGCCTGCTGAGAGAAGAAAGCCGAGGCATAGTAATTTCCATCCTCTAAACAATCCCTGGCAGTCTTAAGATCCGCTGAAGCCTGATCAAGCCACCTTAAACCCTCCTCTAAATTGCCCATGAAATACACCACTTCACCATCATTAGTAACCAGCATTCTATAATTATCTATTCCGCCTCCTTAAATTCATTGGTGCTTATCACCATCTTTTTAGCGACAGCAAACCCTATATATTTCCGTAATCCAACATATTTCGGCTTAACTAACTAAAATATGTGAAATCATCACTTTGCCTTTCTCTCAAAAAGGATAATTAATGATCTGAATTTCACAATAATTATGGTATTTAATGCGAGTCTTTTTTATATTTTATTTTTGTATTTACATTTTTCATCCATTTTTCCTTCATTAAATTGAATGTAAAAATTTTCATATTTTGGAGCGCCCACTATTAGAGAAATAGGATGATGCCCTCACAAAAGTTTTATCCAGTATTCCATAGCATCCCCCACTACGACGCCATGCTTAATCATCTTGAATTCTTCTGGTGTATAAGCGAGTATCTCAAATGAGTGCGTATCCGGCGCGAGTTTCCTCAGCATGCTCATCCTATCGCAAATATGCATACCCCTAAACCTCGGTGAGATAACTACTAGGTCTATGTCACTATCCTCAACCCAATCTCCCCTAGCGTAACTCCCAAAGAGATAGACATCAGCATCACCAATCTCTTTAACCAGGTTCTCTAAAAAAGCCTTTAGAGCATCTATCACACTTTTAGGAAGACCCTTTAATAAGCTCTCCAACAACCTTTATAACCTCTTCAGCAACCTTAAAAGCTCTTCTAGCCTGCTCCTCTGAGATGCTTTCGGATGGAATTTCAAGGCCAGCATTAGGATACCGAGCAGTGGTATAGTACTGTGAAACCTCAGGGATTCTTCCAGCAATCTCCTCGCTAAAATGCAAAATGCTAGATAATCCTCTGTAGAGTAAGACTAAATCGTGACCTCTAGGCGGCCTAACTCTTAAAACCCCGATGTAAACTGCCTTAAAAGATTTTTCACAAGCCTGCTGGCACATAAAAGCCGCTAAAGCCCAGTCTCCATCCCTAATAGCCCTTTTTGCTCTCTCGAAGTCAGCAATAGCCTCTCTAAACCAGTTTAAAGCCTCAATTCTAACCATAAATCTCAGAAACACTAATAATCATAGTTGGATCCAAACCTTCGGGAAGAATATTGAAGTACTCATAAAATAACATCTTGGAAATATTTCATTATTAAGAGCATTCGGTATCTTATTTATAACGCTAACCCTCAGTGTTTTTCTCAATTATCTCTAAATTATATTTCTTTATCCGGAAGAAATTATTTTTGGATATGGTATTTAAAACTTCTTTTAAGTAAATTTCGATACTTCCAGGATTCTCCGTCTCA
>JAGTRH010000192.1 GCA_018396795.1 Candidatus Bathyarchaeota archaeon | reverse complement strand
CTTTTAAGCCATGGTATATTGGCGGTCGGCATTTCGGGGATTGATGGAGCGTTAATGGTAGCGAATAGAAAGAAGAAGCTCCTTATAATTGATGAGAGGGGTAGAAAGCGCATAATTGACGGAGGGTTCACTGGAAAAATATCTAAAGTTAATCCTCAAATACTTGAGATTCTACTTAACCATGGATACGTGCCAGTTGTTTCTCCAGTGGCCATAGGTGAGGAGAACGAATACTTAAATGTTGACAGTGATAGGGCTGCTGGGCAGATAGCTGGAGCTTTGAGGGCCGAAAGAATAATCTTTCTAACTGATGTTCCCGGTGTGCGCTTAGGTGAAGAATATATTAAAAGAATCTCCCTTAGCACTGCCAAAGAAATTCTACCCAAAATAGGACCCGGCATGGATAAGAAGATTATCGCCTCAATAGAGGCTCTGGACGCAGGCGTTAAAGAAGCTATTATAGCATGTGGTTTAGTGAACAGCCCCCTATCAAATGCTTTAAGTGGGTTAAACGGTACGGTGATAACAGCTGAATGAAGAAGATATAATAAAAACTGAGAACCTATACCTTGCCAATGTCTATCAAAAGTTTCCAGTATGTATTGTTGAGGGAAGAGGCGCGGTTCTGTATGATATAAACGGTAAAGCCTACATAGACTGTATGGGCGGATACGGGGTAAGTCTAGTTGGACATTGCCATCCAAGGATTGTTAAAGCTATAAAGGAGCAGTGTGAAAGACTCATAGCATGCCATGGGTCGCTTTATAACGATAAGAGAGCTGAACTCCTAGAGAAGCTGGCGAAAATAGCTCCAAAAGGGCTGGACAAAATTTTCTTATCAAATAGTGGCGCTGAGGCTGTTGAGTGTGCCATAAAAGCTGCCGTAAAATATACTGGCAAGCAGGAGATCATAAGTATGGTTAGAGGCTACCATGGGAAAACGTTGGGAGCTTTATCAGCCACATGGAACCCAAAATACCGCGAACCATATAGAAATCTCATAAATCCAAATTTCAAGTTTGTACCTTTTGGTAAGCTTGAAAAGGTGGAGGGAGCCATTACAAAGAATACAGCCGCAATAATCGTTGAGCCAATCCAAGGTGAGGGAGGTATCCATGTTGCACCCCAAGGTTTTCTAGAGGGCTTAAGAGAGCTCTGCGATGAAAACAATGTTATATTAATATTCGATGAAGTCCAGACGGGTTTCGGTCGCACTGGGCGGATGTGGGCTTCGGAGCATTGGAATGTCACGCCGGATATAATGTGCATTGCAAAAGCCATGGGTGGCGGATTGCCGATAGGCGCAACATTGGCGAGAGAAGATGTTATGGATTCGATAAAGATTGGAGAGCATACGAGCACCTTCGGTGGAAACCCTCTTGCATGCGCAGCAGCGTGTGCAGTAATAGATGTAATAATTGAGGAGAATCTTGTGGAGAGAGCCCGGGATCTCGGTAATAAATTCAAGGAAATGCTTCAGGGGCTAGTGGAAGATTTTAAGGTTCTTAGGGAGGCACGTGGTCTAGGTCTGATGCTTGGGCTTGAGGCTAGAGTAGATGTACATAACGTGCTATTGAAGACTTTAGAGAAAGGCGTAATACTACTGTACTGTGGTAGGAATATTATACGATTTCTTCCTCCACTCGTCATAAGCATTGAACAGCTTGAATTTGTCGTGAGTGTGTTAAGAGAGACTTTATTAGAGAAAGAAGAAAAACTTGAGGGCATCGAATAATTAAGAGTGATTTGGGCATGAGTGATGACGAGCAATATTCAATAGACTTTTTGAAGAGAATGCTGGAGATTTATAGCCCAAGTGGAAAGGAAGACAAAATATCGTATTTTCTATTGAGTGAGATGAAGATAATGGGTTTTAAAAATGTTAGAAGAGATGAAGTTGGCAACGTTTATGGCGAGATCGGCTTCGGTGAACCAACGGTTCTCTTATGTAGTCACATGGATACCGTCCCCGGATGGATACCAGTTAAGGTTGAAGGTGACAGGATATATGGTAGAGGCGCTGTGGATGCGAAATCCTCACTAGCTGCTATGATAATCGCCGCTGCAAGCCTAAAGCAAAGCATCCCAAATGGAAGAATCATAGTTGCATGCGTTGTCGACGAGGAGCGGAAGGGCAGAGGTATTAAACGGCTTATACGTGAGAGACTTAATGTCGATTACGCTATTTTCGGCGAGCCAAGCGGTATAAAGAATATAACGTTTGCATATAAAGGCCACCTAAAACTAAGGATAACATGCAAAACACGTACAGGACATGTGGGCGCTCAGCATCTAATACCGAATGCTGTTGAAAAATGCCTTGAAATTTGGAATAAAATCAAGAATTTATGCGAAGAGAAGTATAAATCCCCATATGGCATCTTTTATTCACTGACGCCAGCGATAATTGGAATAAACGGTCGGGGAACAACTGGTAGCATACCAGATGTATGCGTCATAAGTATTGACTTAAGGTTGCCGCCCACAATTGACTCTCAAAAAGCCATAAATATTGTCAACGATCTAGTTGAAGGATTTAAAAGAGAAAATCAAGGGTTAACTATCGATCTTAAAGTTATTGATCGCGTGGAGCCGTTTGTTGCTGACAGAAACACTCTTGTCACCAAGGCTCTAAAGGAAGCCATTTTTAAAGAAACTGGCGAGGAGGCTAAATTTATTAGAAAAACAGGAACGGGAGACATGAACATTTTCGGAGCACACTTCAGGGAAATTCCAGTTGCAACATATGGGCCCGGAGACTCTAACTTAAGCCACTCTCTCAACGAGCAAATAGATGTACAGGAGTACCTAGTTGGCATAAAAATCTATAAAAGGACCGTAGAGAAAATTTTAGAGTCCTAATGAAGTGTAAAGTTGCGGATAAGCGAAATGATGCCAATACGTGATGAGAATAGACCTTCTAAAAGGCCATATGTAAATTACGTGCTGATTCTCGTGAACATAGTTATCTTCTTCTTTTTCCTTTTGCAGGGTTCGTCCACCTTCAATAATGCCCTCATGAGGTATGGGGCAATCCCAGCGTATATTTTGAGCGGAAAAAGGCTTGAAACACTCTTCACAAGCATGTTCATGCACGCTGATATTCTACATCTTTTAGGTAATATGCTGTACTTATGGGTTTTTGGGGATAATGTGGAAGATACTTTAGGCCACACTAAATACTTAATTTTTTATTTGCTCGGCGGCTTGTTTGCTAGCCTAATTCATATAACCTCAACTCTTTTATCTCTTTATACAAGCCCCATACCATACGTGATAATTGAACTTCGAACGCCGGCTGTTGGAGCGTCTGGAGCTATCTCGGCGGTTTTAGGCGCCTACATGCTTCTATATCCAAACGCTAGAATAAGAACCGCTGTCTTTTATATCTTCATCACAATTATTAGTGTTCCAGCATACTATTACCTTGGCTTCTGGTTTCTTTATCAGTTACTTATGGGCG
>JAGTRH010000191.1 GCA_018396795.1 Candidatus Bathyarchaeota archaeon | reverse complement strand
AGAGATCATCGGGAGCGGGGGAGGGAAAACCCATTCAACAACGGTAATCCTGACCATACAAGAAAAATCTACTCCTAAGCCGAAGCTTCCCGACTTAGTTTTTCGGAAGGCCGTCTTAGATAGGGATGAGCCTTTCAGGGTTGGCGATGTTATCAGGTTCGGCGCTGATTTGGCCAATCATGGGGATGGTGATGCCTATGGGTTTAGGGTCGATGTCTACCTTGATGGGCAGCTCTACGATTCAGGGATGGTCTCCCTGGGGGCCCACGCCTCGGAGACCCTATGGAGCGATAAGCCCTGGACTGCGACGGAGGGAACCCATACGGTTAAATGGGTCGCTGACACGACAAATATCGTGGCGGAGTCAAACGAGGGCAACAACGAGATAGACAAGGCCTTCACAGTCGAGTCCAAGCCACGAGGTTCGTTCGACCCTGATAGAGGGTCTTTCTTTGCTGTTGCAAGTGGAAAGAGTGTTCAATCCGGCTTGTCTTACGCTAACAGTCTAGGTGAAGACGTTGTTGTCATGTTCACTATATCCATAGCTTCGTCTGGGAGCGTTGTGGATGCACCCACCGGAAGGGCATATAACGGCCAGACCGGAACCGTGACTGTAACCTCGAAACCTCTAGATCCTGGCACCTACCACGTCGGCTGGACGGCGTTCAGAGCCTCGGATATTTCGTTCAGCGATCCTATCTCCTGGTCAACCTCCAATGAGATAAAGACAGTGATCATAGAAAGGCCTAGTGAAAGATATAGGTTAACTTCTGCTTTCGTATGGGTCGACTATTCTGATGGAAAGAGATATAAAGCAATTCTAGTTGAAAAAGAAGGAGATCAAGAACCACCAAAACAAATTTTGTCTAATTTAGAGGATTTGGAAGCTTTCTTCGAATGGAGATATTCGCATCAAAATTTCTTAGTTTTAGACACAGAAGGTAATATCGTAAGCGATCCAACTAAGTATATCGATATCGCACGCTCGGCTTACGCCTTGTTATCAATACAACCTCCTTCGGAACTTGAAAATAAAGCTAAATTTTACAGAGATATTGCCAAAGAGAGCGAGTACATGGATTTACTTCAGCTAGTAGGAAAAATCGCAGGTTATGCATTAGGAGTTATTATTATAAACTACGCTACCGGGAGCGCCTCAGCAGTTAATGAAATAGTTAAAGGCGGTATGAAAACTACGGTTAATAGTCTTGCTGATAAATTGTTTACAGCCACAAGTAAAGCAGGTGTTGGCTCAATATTTACGTGTGGCATGCGTTATTTTCTTGAGGATGCTGCAATGAACGCGGAGGAGGCAGCAAGAATTATAAGGCCTATTTACAAAGAGGCTATAAAAAGAAATGATATAACGGGTATGGTGATAAAATCCACTGATATAGATAAATATCTTCGATGTGTAGAAAAAGCAGACATATATGGCTTTAGTGGTATAAGAGGATTAGTCATAGCTTACCGAAAAGGAGTTATTGGATACCTCGAAAATGTGGCTATTCAAGTCGTTAGCGGCACTGATCCTACCCAAGCAAGTCTCGCGTTTTATATATCGGAAGCTATGGAAACCGATTTAAAATTGCGGGAATTTATACAAGAGACAAGTGCTCGAGAAATAGAGTACTGTATAAAAAAAGAAGCCTTTCAAAAAGAAACTAAAAAAATACAAAGCATATTTTTACAACAAGGTAATCAAAGCTTATTTTTAAGCGCCGAAAGCGTTGAACCTAAGCTAAAGCATCATATTTTAATCGGAAGCCATTCAAATGATGGTCTTGAAAACATTGGTAAAGTTATTTTTAATGGCATTGAGTTAACCCTACCCAGCAGTATTATGGCAGATAAAGAAGAAGTCTTTTCAATAACTGCCAAACCTTATGAAGGATATGAGTTCATTGAATGGGAGAGTGCAGGAACAATTGAATTAACTAATAAAAAAGCACAAACAACTTCATTAACTGTAGGAGGGGATGGCTGGCTAGAGGCTATATTTAGACCATCTGGAACCGAGACTTCTGACGTTAGCTCTGCCATCAATCTCACAGCCGATACCTATCTTATAGTTTTAGGTGATCAAGTTCTCCTAAGGGCTAGGATAGATCCTCCCCACTCAGCCTCAGTAAGAATTGAGTTCAGTCCAGATAAAGTCGATTGGTATTTGCTGGCAGAAGGTGTTTCTTCTGAAGATGGAATCTTTGAATATGCATGGGTTCCGGACTCCTCGGCAACCTACTTTATTAGAGCTACTTGGGGAGGGGACAGCGATCATCTCGGAGCAACCTCGGAAATTATTACAATCGTAGTTCATGGCGCAGTGGAATATATCCTTATAATTAATACAAACCCGAGGGCGGGTAATATTCATTTTAAAGTTGATTATAAAGATTACTATACTAACAATGAAGGAAGTTTTTCCATAAGGCTTAATTCTGGCTCGCATATAATTCAGCTTGTAGATACAACCATAATCTTAGGTTCAACTAAATATATCTTTTCGAGCTGGGGCGGAGCTATGACTTCGAGCTCCAATCCCTTAATGTTCGATATTTCAGAGGATGTTACTTTAACCGCAAATTTTACCCCTTCAAAACATGGGACTATTGTTAAATCATTAAAAGAAATTAGGCAAAAGATAGATGAGTTTATCAGGAGCACCCTTAAATGGCTAGAAGAGCTGTTAAGTAGATTAATACATCGCTGAGTTCACCTCAAAGCCTTGGTACATTTCTATTATTTGTATGAAGCTCAGGGAGGCCGGTGCATCTTCCTGCATTAGGGCGAGCCCCTGAGCTATCCCACCAACCATGGGAGACCTTTCAGGAGCATCTTCCATGTACCCTATAGGCTTTTATTTCAACCCTGTAAGGTCTTCGCTTAGATTTAACTCTGCTCCTAGGACTGGATGGTTACACCCGCCTCTGTAAGCCTCCCGTGATGGTGGATTTCCTCCTCTGAGTTGCATGCTGGGTCTGGAGCCGTTTCTCTGTCTTGCCATAGGTCAACCCCTCTCATTTTTAATATTTATATCATACACGACATATATGGATCATGTCACCCATGCTCGATTCCAGACCTCTACTGGATGCTTAAGGACGGGTGTCCTAGAGTCTACCGCTGTACGGGTTTCATTCATTTAACCATCTATTTAACCATCACATCTTCAATTTAGTCCACCAGCCCCAGCCGTGACCTCCTATGGCCTCTGCAAAGTAAGGCTCTCATAAGACTCTGGGATATGCTTGGTAGATGATCTAAGGCTGGTGTCTAGACTGAGGCCCTTGGGATCGTTTTAGGATGGCTGGGTTTCTTCTCCCCCTCGCGGTGGGCCCGGCGGTTGGGTCTCCTCTATCTCGGCTCTGCCGGCCCCTACCCTGGAGAACCGGAGGACGGTGTTTGCACCGAGTGTTATGTGATCTCCATCCCGGAGTATGGAGTATTGGTCTCCCGTCAGCCGGTTGGCGTTCACCA
>JAGTRH010000190.1 GCA_018396795.1 Candidatus Bathyarchaeota archaeon | reverse complement strand
GGCTAACACTCCGGAAAATGCTGACGCGATAGTTGACGTTATGGAGACCGGTGAATCTTTAGATCAGAATAATCTAAAGCCCATTGAAGTCATAATGGAGTCGACAGCAATACTCATAGCCAACAAGAACTCGCTTAGAGACTCTGAGAAGCGCGAGAAAATATATGACGTGTTAACTCTCCTGAAGGGTGTTATTGATGGAAGGAAGAAGCTGCACATATTTGTGAACGTGCATAAAAATAATCTTTCCATATTACTGGAGAAGCTGCCCGCGCTTAAGAAGCCAACTATAGCGCCGCTCTCGGATGAAAACTGGTATTCGGTGAATACTGTGATAGATAAGGATCAATTTCTAGAGATACTCCCAATCTTAAGGAGGCTCGCTCAGGGATTAGTAGTATACGAACCGAGACAGGTCCTTCCGCTAGAAGAGATAACTTTGAGTGAAAGAAATTCTGAGGGGGCTTAAATTTTGCCGTTAAAGATTCTTATGCTAAGCGACATGCGAGATTCCATTCTCATGAATAGGTGGCCTAGAAAGAGAGGCCTAGACTTTGAGCTACTTAGGTATGTTGAGGGCATAATCGAGGACGTTAAGAGACGAGGAGACTTAGCACTAATAGATTTAACTGCAAAGTTTGATGGAGTTAATCTTCCAACTGAAAAGTTAAGGGTTAGCCGAGGGGAGATGAAGGAAGCCTACTCTAGGGTTGATGAGAAGCAGATTTCAGCGATAAAATTCTTAAAGGATAGAGTTGAGAGATTTGAGGGGGAAATTCTAGCTCGAATACGATTCGAGTATGAAGATAAGCTTGGCGTGAGAATACGTAGAGAATACCGGCCGATTAGAAGCGTCGGATGCTATGTGCCTGGAGGCGGAGCATCATACCCAAGTACAGTAGTAATGACTACTGTGCCAGCAAAAGTCGCGGGGGTTCCTCGAATAGTTATCTGCTCACCGCCACGTAAAGATGGTGAAGTCGACCCATTAACCCTTGTCGCCGCAGATATATGCGGTGTAAATGAGTTTTATAGGGTAGGTGGGGCGCAAGCTATAGCGGCCCTAGCATACGGAACTAAGTCGATAAAGCCTGTTGAAAAAATTATTGGACCAGGGAATCGATATGTTTTAGCGGCTAAGAACATTGTCTCACGTGACGTTCCAATTGACCATCCAGCTGGACCGAGCGAGATAATGGTTCTAGCCGATGAAACTGCTAACCCGTATTACATTGCGTTAGACATGATCTCGCAGGCTGAGCATGGAGTAGATAGCATAGCAGTTTTAGTGACACTATCTATGCAAGTGGCTGAAAAAGTGCTCGAAAACATTTTGCACCTAATAAGGCGGGTTCCCAACAGAGGGGTCGTTAAAGATGCTCTCGAGAGTAATAGCTTGATACTCGTCGCCGAAAGCTTAGATGAAGCCATAAACTTCATAAATGAGTTTGCACCGGAGCATCTGGAGGTAATTGCTGATGGAACCCGTGAAATATCTGAGAAAATATTTTCGGCCGGAATGATATTAGTCGGTAGTGAAACGCCAGTATCACTGAGCGACTACTGTCTTGGAACAAACCATATACTCCCAACAGGTGGATTCGGCCATGCTTACCAATCCCTATCAGTATTAGACTTTATTAGATGCTTAAATATCGCTGAGTGCACAAACAATGCCCTAAAAGAACTTTCCACCTGTGCTAAGGTTCTGGCCGAGAGCGAGGGATTATTAAACCATGCGTTGGCAATAGAGGGGAGGACTAAAGATTGGGTGGAAAAAAGATAATCGAGAATGTGATTTCCGAAGCCCAAGATTTAAGCGTGTATGACGTTGGCGAGACTATTAGGGGCTTAGCGTTAAAAGTAGGAAAAGAAGAATCGGAGATTTTGAAACTTAACTCGAATGAAAATTTCTTTGTGCCTCTAGATTTTATTAGAAGTATATTGAGGCAGGTTATAGAGGAGGTTGACCCGAGAGTATATCCGCGTGATGAATTTAAAGAGCTTAGGGAGGCCATAGGTAAACGCCACGATATCCCACCGGATAATGTCGTAATTGGCACTGGAAGCGACCAGCTCATTGACCTCACGTCAAGGATATTCCTTAGAAGCGGAGATGAAGCCCTATCAATTGAGCCTACATTCGCAATTTATGAGCGGAGCGTGAGAATCCAAGGCGCATTTTATAGGAGAATCCCCCTCAGATGCGATTTCTCACTCGACGTTGACAAAATGTTATCATCAATATCGCCTAGAACCAAGGTTATCTTCCTCTGTTCACCGAATAATCCAACCGCAAATCAGCTGGGACGGGAAGAAATTTTACGCTTAGCTGAGAACTTTAATGGACTTGTAGCGGTGGATGAAGCCTACGCCGACTTCGCAGCAGCAACCCTACTAGACGCGGCTAGCGATCTTGAAAACCTAATAGTGTTTAGAACGTTTTCTAAAGTTTTTGGCTTGGCGGGTTTGAGGGTTGGCTATGCGGTTGCAAATAATAGGCTGGCTAAAATCATTAACGAGAGATTCCAGATGCCGTACATGGTCTCTGTGACGGCGCTTAAAGCCGCTGTTAAAATGCTGGAGAAAATGGAGTACATAAGAGAATTAGTAAGCGAGCTTAAGATTGAAAGATCCAAGTTGATTGATGCTCTAAACGGAATAAGAGGAGTAAGAGCATTTCCATCCGAAACAAACTTTGTGCTATTCCAGGTTAATAGAGATTCAACATCCGTTTATAGAGCCCTACTGGAGAGAGGAATTATTATAAGGGAAGTTGGATCCGTACTGAAGTTTAGGAATTGCTTGAGGGTAACTGTTGCCCCGGATCCGATGATGAATCGCTTTATAACCATGTTAAGGGAGGTTTTAGATGAGGATGCTTGAAAGGTATGTTACATTAGATCTTGAAGCTGGAAGAGCATACATTAATAAAGATAGGATTAGGGATGTCGGGAAAATCGACGCTGCTATATTCGACTGTGACGGCGTGCTAATAGACATTAAAGATTCCTATAATATAGCCATTTCAAAGGCTGTTGCCCAAATATTTGAGCGATTAACAGGCTGTAAAATTCCTGAAAAACTGATTTCCGACGAAATAATATTCCTTTTCAGGAGGAGCGGTGGATTTAATAACGACTGGGATACAGTTTATGGAGCTTTAATGTTCCTCCTGTCTGAGCTGCCGGAAGCCGCCCATAAAAGACTTGGCGAGACGATAGGAAAACTTATGAGCGAAAAGAGCGCAGCCAAGCGGTTATTGGCAATAAAAGAGGGAAACCGGATGAATGCAAGTGAAATTATCATCGATTCTCCGGAAAACTTGTTGGCTAAACTTAGGGAGTCCGCAAGCCTTCTTGATGCAACTGGCATACATTCTGTTGATAGAATTATACTTGCTTCGGGAAAGGTTTCAAAAGAATTTTATGATCTTTTAAGAGACTTCCTTTACGGTTCTGCAAAAGTTGGTGAGAGGGTAATCCC
>JAGTRH010000189.1 GCA_018396795.1 Candidatus Bathyarchaeota archaeon | reverse complement strand
TAATTTAAAATTTACATTGCCCACAATTTAATACTATGAATTATTACATGAGCAATCAGAAATATTGCATAGATTTAGGCTCAACTAATTTGAAAAACTTACGATTTCAAGTTAACAACATAAATAGGCATATAATGAAATATACATTAATGTTTCTATAGTATATACCTTAAATTCATAATCTAGAAATTAAAGAACATTTAATATTTTAATCGATCAAAATGAAAGTAGAGAAAGTAAAATTAACAGTAACAATGCCCAAGGACCTTATAGATGAGGTAGACATGTTAACTGAACTTATGGGCTACAACAAAAGAGAGAAATTCATAGAGTCGGCGATAAGAAGACTAGTGGACAAATACAGTATAGCACTAAACAGTAAAAGTAAGCAAAGATGGCACGCGAAACCATTAATGGCTATAAAAAATCTTATTAAAGAAAACTCGAACAATAATCAGCGTAGTAGCAATAAAAGGCAGGAAGTCGACAGCCTATATAAAAAGGTAGCAAACAAAATTCTATCAAACTTAAATAGCCAATGAATCGAACTATTTATTGATACTTATGGTTGAAAGAAGCAAGGATTGGCTTGATCAAGCTGAGGGAGACTTAGAGCACGCAAAGAACGACTTAAGATCAGGTTTTTACGATTGGGCATGCTTCTCAGCTCAGCAGTCTGCTGAAAAAGCTGTCAAAGCAGTATTCCAAAAACTCGGAGCCGAGGCCTGGGGTCACTCAGTATTCGATCTACTTTCAAGCCTAAGTGAACGGATTAATGTGAATGAAGAGCTCTTAGAATATGCCTTAGAGCTTGATAAAGCATACATACCTACAAGATACCCAAATACCCATCCCTCATCTTCACCAAGAAGAAGATACACGCGTCGGGAGGCTGAAAGACTAATTGAGTATGCCGAGAAAATATTCAAGTTCTGTGAAAGTATTCTTTCCAAAAGTTAATAGAGAGGATGTTGTAAAAGAGGTTAGTAGATGTATTACCGAATTCCGTGAGAAGCTAGGTTTAGAGAGCATTATACTTTTTGGTTCATACGCTAAAGATAAATATACCGTTGCAAGCGACATAGACCTCTTAATCATATTCGATGATCAAAAAAGCGGAGAAGACCAGGTTTACAAGAGTCTCATGAGGAACATAAAGCTCCCTAGAGTTGAACTACACATGATACCTAAAAGAAATCTGGAAGCCTTCAGAGACTCAAAATGGATGAAAACAATAGAGAGAGAAGGAATAAAAATTCTCTAGCAACGAAGTTATGGTAGATAAGTATTTCAGACCTTATTTCCTCTGGAAAGAGGCAAAAAGGGAGTTTTCCAAAATAATTTAAATATCTCATTCATCAATACTTCATATTCTAACATCGGAGCCAGCTGAATTGATAAAGGATAAAGTAGTAAAATGGTTATTGAGGAAACTCATTAAAAACCCAATTTATATAGGGGTTGTAAGTCTCATATGGCTTCTTTATAGGTCTGGTACAAAACCTACGCGTGTCGTTTACCCATGCCAAAGAGCATCAGCAGTAATAAGCTTTCACATATTAATTTACCCAATATTAGCATTCTTAACTGGAATGCTCAGTAAACTCTTAGCTCCAATAACACGTAAGCAGAGGGCTTCGGGCAGAAAGATCCTGTCAATTCTACTATTGTCCACCGCTATAGTGTTAACAGGTCTAGCAATCTACGCCAACCTCATCATCAACCCCATAAGCATAATACAATCGCGAACCATACTAACCGGGAACAAAACGAAGGTTTCAGTAGTACGAGTCAACAATAACTTGCAGACAGCATTGGAGGAAGCCTTAAATTACATAGGAGGAATTGAGCAGTATGTGCCACGTAACTCAAAAGTTCTAATTAAACCAAACATAGTTCGAAATCAAGAACCGCCTGACACAACAGATCCAGCCATAGTGGAAGCTCTCATCAACATTATAAAGAGAAGAAACCCATCGGTAATCTGGATAGCTGATGGAAGCGGCGAACAGAACACTATAGAAAATTTCAAAACCCTAGGCTATCTACCAGTCGCAGAGAGAACTGGAGCAGTATTAGTTGATCTCAACTTTGGAGAAATGGTTTGGGTTCCAGTTCCAGGCGGTGGAGTTGTATTCGACAGCTTCCTTTTCAATAGCATAGTTACGGAGGCAGACGTCTTTATATCACTTGCATGTATGAAAACACATTACCAGGCGGTTGTAACCCTAACAATGAAGAATCTCATAGGAATAGCCCCCGGCTCAATATACGGGTATCCGCCAAGCCCAACAAAAGTAATTCTCCATGAGGAAGCGCAGAAAAAAGGCGACGACTACATGGCTGGAGTGATAGTCGACCTATGCAGTGCAAGAAAAATCAATCTGGCAATAATAGATGGAAGAGTTGCCATGGAGGGACAAGGTCCACACTGGGGAGACCCAGTAAATCTTAATGTACTCATAGTTGGAAGCGACCCTGTTGCAACAGACACCGTGGCCTCAATGATAATGGGCTTCGACCCAGAGAAAGTTCCAACGTTAAAACTTGCTAATCAAATGGGTCTTGGAACAAACAATCTACATGAAATTGAGATAAAGGGAGAGAAGATTGAAGACATT
Organism: Candidatus Bathyarchaeota archaeon; assembly: GCA_018396795.1. Next base: position 880 of record JAGTRH010000189.1, on the reverse strand, counting down.
TACAAGCAATTTAAGCCGGCGGAGGGACACGAAAAATTCCAAATACTAACTGCAACTGAAAGCAAAATCTACAAAATGAGAGACATACTTATATACTCAAGCGTAATTTCATGGGTTGCCGTAGCATCAACAATAAAATTTCTAAAATTAAAGGAAACAACCTACAAAAAGTACTGAAAAGATATAAAAGAAGGTTTGGCTCTCTAAAAATTAATAGGGCCGGTAGTCTAGCAGGTTAGGACGTCGCCCTCACAAATGACAAATTCCATAAATCAACAAGAGTTGGACATAGGGAACGGCGAAGATCGCCGGTTCAAGTCCGGCCCGGCCCACCATTTTTGGGTTTACCGCAAGTATTTCCGAAAGAGCCTCCTGTATTCTTAGATATTCTGCTTAGTCTTATGAACTTAACTCGAACTCTTTAAATTTCAGTATTCCGCTAATCTTCCTCATAACTGCTCGATCTGAGCGTGCGTATAATGAGTATATCCTTAATTAGAGATCTAAAAGATAGGCGTTGTGGCGTTAAAAGAGCTTTAAATCTTATTGAGAATGATATTCACAGAATACTGCCTAGGAAGGCTAGAATACTTATTAAACCTAACTTTGTAAGCGCATATGACCCACCATCGGCGACACCTGTGGAATGTGTAGAAGAGATACTTAAGTTTTTGATAGAAATTGTGAATCCAAAAGAGGTGATAATCTCGGAATCTCCAACGATTGGAAGCTTCGAAGAGGCGGTTAGACGATACGGGTACAGCGTGTTGAAGGATAAGTATGGTGTTGAATTATTAGATTTAGATGGATATGGTTATGATGAGGTTTATATAGTGGATAGAAGAGGCGCTTTGCGCAGTATACCAGTGTCTAAACTTAT
>JAGTRH010000019.1 GCA_018396795.1 Candidatus Bathyarchaeota archaeon | reverse complement strand
AAGATTATCTGATAAGGAGATTAAGCCTTGCGACGCATGCCTATCATGTAGGAAAACCGGGGAATGCAGAATAAAAGACGACTTTCAGGAGATTTTTGATAAAATGACTAAGGCTGACGGCATAATATTGGCTTCACCAGTCTACTTTGGCTCTGCAACACCGCAGATAATGGCATTAATTCATAGGGCGGGATATGTCTCAGGCGCTAAGGGGAGAATATTTGAGAATAAGGTTGGCGGACCAATTGTTATCGCTAGAAGGGCTGGACAAAACTTCACTTTCGCCCAGATGCTCTTCTTCTTTCTGCATCAGGGCATGATAGTTCCAGGCTCAACATACTGGAACATAGCCTTTGGAAGAGATAAGGGAGACGTGCTAAAAGATGAGGAGGGACTGGCAACCGCAAGAAACTTCGCTAGGAAGATGGTTTGGCTAATAAAAAAGATCAAAGGTTTCTGATAGTAGTTGCTTTGTCTCAGAAAGAATGAAACTTGAAAGATAAGTAGTTTAATGGTTATAGGTAAATAGAGCATTAGAGGAAGCTGTAATATAGAAATCTGAGATAGCTTTAAACTTGTGAATGTTATAATATGTTCGTATCCTACTGGAGACTTTAATATATGCAGATTCTGATCCGCGAAATGCAGCCGAGCGAAAAAGGAGAAGTTGAGAAACTATTCAGGAGAAGCCTTGGCATAACCGACAGAATGGTCTTCCAGCTCTCTTTTAATGAGGCACAGAAGAGCGCGAGATGGCAAGGCGGAGGCACTTTAGTTGCAGAATATGATAGTGAGATAGTTGGTGCCGTCTCTGTGCGAATACGGATTTTAAAAGGTAAGCGGATAGGCTACGTTGATGCGCTGGTTGCGGACAAAGAGTTCCGAGGGAGAGGGGTCGGTAAATCTCTGGTGGATGGAGCCATATCATGGCTGGAGGAGCGCGGATGCGAGGTCATCTACGCCACAGCTGACAGGTATAACTCCCCATCCTGGAACACCTTTATTCACAGAGACTTCCATCTCTATGAGATCCCGCAGCAGATAAGAGACTATGGGCTTAGCTTTCTAAGGTTATGGCTTGCAGAATTCTATTTCATAGGCTTCGGAACCTTCTTTCTTAGACGAGGAAAAGATAAGAGAAAACACCGTGAAACAGGGGAGGTATGGCATTTTTTGGCAGCCCTGCTAGGCGTGTCAACGGTGTGGTGGATACAAATACTGCGTGGCCAAGGTCCTTTAATGCTCATCCCAGCGCTTTTTGCAGTTGTGGCTGTTAGCATCTTAGCCCATGAGCTTCCACAAAAGTTTATGGCGCGTAGGCTCGGGCTTGAAACAATATTCAAAGCGTGGGGTTCGGGAATATTCTTCAGCTGGTTGCTGGCGCCGCTAGGCATCTTTTTCCCAGCGTACGGCTCAACATACGTGAAACAGATGGACTGGCGATATAATCCAAAAAGGGATAAGACGGGGGTAATCTTTGCAATAGGTCCACTTTCCAGCCTGGCGCTTGGCCTCGCATTATGGATAATACGCTTGCTCGCAGCCAGCAGTCTTCTAGCGGAGTCGGCAAAGATCGGATACATAACCAGCCTGTCAATCGCCTTCTTGAATCTTATTCCAATACAAGCAGCTGGAGGTTTCGTTTGGGATGGAAAAAAGATATTCAGATGGAACAGGAAGGTTTGGGTCGCGCTTGTTATAGCGTCGGTCGCTTTAATATCCCTTAACGCTCTTTTCTAATTTCTAATGCGAGAAGACAACTCCATACTACAAACTATTGGGAAAAACGCTCAAATATTTTGAGATGACCTCTTAAGTTGAAGCATGGCTGTGTACTTTGATTATGCGAACTTTAGGCTTATCGTCGAAGTAAACCCAAGAGCCATGGCCGGTTTCATCCCCATTTAAGCGCCTCCCTAGAACCCACTCGCCGTCTCTAAACGAACCCTCATCAACCCATAAGATCTCTACGTTTGATGAAAAGTTGTCTTTTGGCAGGAACTTAAGTAAAAAGCTTATTCCAGCTACAATATATTTGTCATTCTCTACAGCGATTATTAATCCTGCTGCTGGAACCTTGCTTTCATATGGAAAGCCCGGCCAAAACGCGCGAACCCTTTCTGCTAGTTCACGTGTAAAACTTATCTGCAATTGATAATCTCCAAGTTCGCAACTAAATCCTCTCACGCGCGCGCTTATTTCTCGCCATAGAGATGCTGTATGTCGATACCCATATGATCCATCGTCTGCAAATCCGACCATTCGGTTCGTGCCTTGATACTTTGTGATTATTGGCATCATTCCTGAAAGCAATTTATAGCTTCCAGATAATGGATGCTTTTCCGGTTCAGTAATATCATCGATTGCAAATGGGGAAAAACCTATGGCGTTGTGCTGACCTATAGCGTAAAAAACATATGCTGCGCTTCGCTCATTATGAACAGTTTCAGGAATAAAGAGTGGATTATCCAATCGAGCATATTCGTAGCAGACTGAACAGAAATCTTCTCGATAGATGTCGGGGGAGATTATGTCAATATGTGGTGCAGCAGCGCGCCAGATATCTAGCATACGGGCAACTGGTCCGCCGCTAGGATAATCTCCGGGCTCTCCTTCCTCATATTGATATGCGCTAGGTCCAAGCCAAGCATTCACATACATTGGGATTGGATATTCAGCCTTGCCAGCTGCAGTCACGCTGTCTACGAAACGGGCAAAATTCCAGGCCATAAAAATCTCGTCAGCGCTGGCACCGAACATTTCTCTCCAGGTTCCAGAAGTTTTCTGCCCTAACATTTTCCAAATGTAGCGTAAATAGGGATTAAGGGTTTTTTCATTGGCTTGAAGATGCTCGATTAGCTCTTCTGGGACATGTTGGGTGAAATATTCTTCAGCTACCGGATGGTGATCTCTTGGCGACCCTAGAAGGCCCACCTCATTCTCGACCTGCATCATAATGACCGTGTGATTCTTTTCGTCAACCTCACGCATGTGTTTCATAAGAGAACTAAATGCGCGTGAATCAGCTTCCAAAGCGTTTTTGCTAAAGCAGGAGATCGCATCGAGTTTTCTGCCCATGGAGTCTTGAGCGCGTGGGAACCTCTCAAAATCAGTTTTTACCCATGTTGGAACATAGGAGGAAACAGCGTTCTTCCATGTTCCAAACCAAAGAAAAACTATTTTTAAATTATGCTTTCGCGCTCCATCTATTAACCCGTCGACAAGGTGGAAATCAAATTTCCCCTCTTCCGGCTCAATAAGCTCCCAGCTAATTGGCAATAGGACGGTGTTCAGGCCGAGAGAAACCAAGCGTGACCATATAGGCTCCATGTAGGCTAAACTAGACGATGATGAATTATGCACTTCCCCGCCAAGAATTACGAAGGGCTTCCCATCCACGATTAATTGCTTCGCTTTTCCGACTTTACGCAAGTAAGGAAAACTCTTATCAACCTCTTGAATGTTGTTCACCATTTAAAAACACCTGGCAATTAATTTCCTTGCAAGGGAATATAAAGTTTACACGTTAAACGGAGTCCTTAAAGTTCGAAATGCTACAGCTCATCAGTTTTCTTGGCTCTGAAGAAGCTCCAGCGCCTATGTTTAATGTTTACATTAGCATCCGTTTACACCATGCTAATAAACTGTATATCTCAAATGTTCTACTTAAAAGCGTCTGTAAGGGAGGTTGTAGGCTCGCATAGAAAAGTAGGTGCCCTCTGACCCTTCTAGGGGAAGATAATAAAAGTGTTTAGGGAGATTTATTATTCGGTGCTTGCCTATGCGTGATCAGATTCGGGTTTCTGAGTGCAGTAGCGTTAGGGATTTAGCGGCTTCTTTGAGGAATCTTTGGCTTAGGCTGGCTGACGAGATGTTTAAGATCGAGGGCTTCATTATTCCTTCAGAGTCTAATGCTGATAGATGGATCAGATTTGCAGAGGAAAGCGTTGCTGAGGGGAGGGGCTTCCTAATAATCGCTGAATGTGACAGCGAGATTGTTGGCTTCACATTCGCCACAATAAGTCGCGAGTTTCCATTGGATGCAACTGAACACGCCATTGGCACAATAAACGATGTTTACGTTCTGCCGGAGTATCGTGGAAGGGGCATAGGGAAAAGGATGGTTGCAGAATGTCTGGGAAAAATCAAGGCAAGAGGCATTAAAAATGTTAGACTAAGCGTTCTCGCAGAAAACAAGGCAGCGATAAAACTCTATAAGAGACTTAACTTTAAAATCCGCAGTTACGAAATGTTTAAGAGATTATGAACCGTGCTCTGCGTAGATATTGCGGTTAGGACTTACTATACCCTCAAATATCTCATAATTTACAGTCCAAAAAATGGAAAGGTGAGATTTTTCTTTTTAATGCCATGCATCTTATTAGCGTCTAGAGCATTAAAATTATGTGCGCTTAACTTTCTTCGTGAACATTTGAAACACAATGTCCGTGACTATCCATGCAATTATGCCCATAAGCCCTAATCCCAAAAGTATCTCCGCGTCCTCCCACCTCAGCCTAGTTGCGACGATAGTTAATCCCCATATTGCGTTTATTGCTCCATGAAAGGACGCCGCTGGCAGGACGCTTCCTCCTGCCATCTCCGTAACCGAGAGTTGAGGATATGTGAATAGCACGGTCAGCGTTGTGAAAAGCGCTACCCCAACTAACCTGTTAATCTGGTAGTTATACCCTAACAAGATTATTGCTGACGCATGCCACAACCCCCAAAATATTCCTATACCTAGGGCTGCCGTGACTCCTGGTTTTGATCCGAGCAGATTATACAGGTAGCCTCTCCAACCTATTTCCTCGCCTAACGCAAAGAATGCGTTCAATGTTATAGCGGTTGCATGAGCTAAAGCTATTTGGGCATAAGCCAGGATTACTGCTGAATTCGCCGCCTGCTCCCCAGCCAAGCCGGAAGAGACCTCTTCAGCTATCAGGTCTATATAAGCGGAGAAATCAAATAGGTTAAGAGGGACTGCCAGAGAGATATAGATTCCTAATGCCGCATAAATCAGAAGCGGTGAAAGCATATAGAGCCTAAGCAATCTGGTTGAGAAGCCCAAGAACCTCCTAAGATTTGAATAAACGCTTTCCCTAAATATGACTAAGCATAAAACAACGGATAGAGATACGCTCCACATTCTAACGAAGCCCCATAAAATCAGCGGCAACCAACCATACAAAGATATAACATCTAAAAGCAACGCGATAGTATAGGATAAGATAACAAAGACAACTATCCTCAACGCAGCTCCAATCCTCAAACGTTAACCCCTCTTCTTAAACAATGACGCTTACCCTATAAAATGATCTAAAGAAAAGATAAGAAGAATATAAGAGATGCTATAATTTATTTTACACTTCCCAAATCCACAAACATGGAAGAACAATTCACTAGGTTTATAGCTTGGAAGATTACCGAAAATTCGGGGTTAAAGGGCCGAACGCTGAAAACTGGGAATGCCGCTACTGGGAATTCAGCGATCAAAATATGTAGAAAAACTATGGGAAGGGCCAGGGGGTCTCCGTCTCTCTCCATCAGCCAGTGTAGAAGAGAGTGAGAAACCTTAAGAAAAGTTTATATGAAGTGGTTTGACTAAGTTTTACTTTAGGCGGATTTAGATTAACTTTAAAATTAAAGGTCGGTAGGAAGGGATATATAATTCTTCCAAAGGCTTTTAGGGATGCTCTCGGCATAAATGAAGGTGACGAGCTTAGTATGGAAATTAAGGATGGTCTCGTTCTGAAGCCCGTTAAGAGAAGAGCCGATATAGATTATCTGAGGGCTGCATTCGCTAGGCACGTGAATAGGTTAATGAATATTGAAGGTAGATTTGAGCCTAAGCCCGGTGAGCTAGCCAGTATCTGTTTAGAAGAGGAGTTTGAGTGAGTTAATGAAAGTCTTCATAGATTCTAACCTTCTAATATACCTAAATACTCTAGTGAATCGCAGTCTCAGAATTGTTTACGAAGACTTTTAGATGAGGATTATTGGAGAGAACAATCCTTACATGGATGTTATAGTGCTCGACGAACTAATATATGTTTCTCAAAAGAGATATTATGTGCCATGTAGAGTAACTCTCGAGTTTATAGAGGACATTATTAAGCCGTTCGTAAATATAATTTCTCTAGGAGAGGATGAATATAACATTGCAGCAAAAGCGATAATAGAGCACAATATTAAGCCTTCAGACGCCCTCCACCTAGGAGCTATGAAAAATAACAACATAACCACAATAGTCTCAGAGGATAGAGATTTTGATAAAATTGAATGGGTTAACAGGGTTTGGTTAACCACACCATAAATACTCAATCAATAACATCTTATCAATTGCTTTGCTAATCACTTCTAGATATTTGCTCTGAGTAAATTTAAAAATAGATATCAGAGTTAGCGCCGGGGGTGGGATTTGAACCCACGCGGCCCAAAGTGGGCCACAGGCTGTTTGTGTTTGGCTGCTTTGCTCCAGGCTTGGGCTCACAACAGCCTATTTGTGATCTGCTCCCTACCGGATTTCCCGCTATCCGTTCGCGGGCTTAGCTCTAGGAGACCCCGGCTTCTTATCTTCTATATAATTCAGATTATTTAAATTGTTTGATTTTATTTCCAGAGTTTTGGATAAGTTCCTCGGGGCATTAAAACTCTGTCTGTTTTAACCATTATCCCATGTGTAGCTTTAAGCATTTCCTCGGTGCTAGCTACAGCTGTTCCCAGAGCTACTGCCTCACCCTTCAATGTTAATATCGCGACTTTATCGGCTGGATTTATCCCGGATTCGATTCGAGTTATGCCAGGAGCGGTTAGATGTGCGCCATGGCAAACGGCATCAACAGCCGAATCCCTAATAAAAACCTTAGGAAGTAAGTCTAAAGCCCTCTCCATTGGAAGAATAAATCTCCGAAGAAGCTTTAAATCGCCTGTCTCACGCCATCTGCTGTAAAGATAAAGCACATCGTGTAAGGTAACCATATTTCTATCCTCAGTGAACGGGCCTGCTCTCACTCTGCGAAGCTCATGCATATGTGCACCGCAACCAAAAACCCTGCCCATATCAAAAATTAATTTTCTAACGTATGTTCCAGCTTCGCATCCAACCTTGAATAAAACATTTCTGCCATCGATCTCTAGGGCATCTAAATAATAGATTGTTCTAATTCGTAGAGTCCTCTTAACAGACGCCCTAAGAGGAGGCCTCTGATAAATTCTACCCTGAAACTCGCTGAAGACCTCCCTAATCTGCTCCTCCGAAACATCACCGTGAAGCTTCATTACGCCAACATATTCTTTGCCAGCCCTTAGCAGAGCTTGTATAACCTTTGTTGCCTCCTCTAGAGCTACCGGTAAGACGCCGGTCACTTTGGGATTTCCATGCCCACCGACCTAAGCCGCAACCTAACTAGAATAGGGCTCTAGGGTCCCTCCATGACCGGCGTGTTCAATGCACATTATACGCTTAACCCATGCTGTAACCTCATGGCTTGATGGCCCCGAAGGCTTATCCAAGTTTATTATGCCAAACTTTATTAGGTCTGGGTACGTTCGCTCCTCGGGATAACATCCATATTTGGGATCAGTTTCATCCTCGGATTTTGTTAGTAGCTCCCGCTTTATGCTCCAAGGAGACGCTATCTCTCTCATTTAACTCCTCCATTAACGCTGTTCAGGGTGCTGGGTTCATATTTTCTTTATCCGCATGTATTCTTCAAGCTTCCCAGCCTCAACTAGAGCCTTATGAACCTCCTCGTCCGATGCTCCTCTCCTTATCTTAAGTGTATCATCTGCTGGCTTGAGGTGGCTTACGTTTACTCGCCTTCGCCTAACGCCATTAATATTCTTAGGTCCAGTCACAAGTACAAAGTTCTTATCTATTATATCAAGTATCACACAACGCCTCCCAGCTTCCCTACCCCTTATCTTCACGCAGATCCTACCAACTTCTATCGCTGGCATCAGCAACCACCACCTTTTTGTTTTCTCTCAAGATGATCTGACTTATATTTGTTTATCCTCAAAAGTTTCATGAAGCAGCCCTTCGAGGTTTTTCCATTAAGAGTCTCTTCTCTCCGCGAACACCATCCTTGAAATGCGGTCTTCTGAGCACTAAATCACCTTTCTTCTCAATCTCTCTAGCCTCATCAGCCAATCTCGCAGCTTCTCTCATCATCTCATGCGCTGCAGTAACAAGTGGAATATAGGCTTCAGGCTCAAATAGCTTAAAGCAAGCCTCAAAGGTTACCGTGGAAACTTGCTTAGCGATCTCATAAGCAGCAATAGCCTTAGCCTTAGCATATGGATTCGAGAAACCCGCTGCCTCAACAGCTCTTTTAGAATCAACAACCAGCCTTGGCAGGATTGGTTTCTCGTCAGACTTAATCGCGCTGATCACTTTATCTAATTCCTCAACGATAACGTTTAGCGCTCCTGTTGCAGCTAAAACCTTAATTACATCAGAGTTGTAAAGAGCCATTTCAAGAGGATCCAAAAACTCTCTTCTAGCGCCTATCATTGAGTCAGCCTCAACAATTATATACCCAAAACCAGCCTCCTCAAGTTCCTTTATGATTCTCTTTGCTGGGATATCTGAAATAACTATAACTGGCTTTCCAGCACTCTTAAGAATTTTACGCGCTTCAGAGGGTCCTTGAGTTGTCTGCGCTGGACCAATGAATATTATTAGGTCAATGTCATGCCTTAGGATTTGCTCAGCGGATTCGATGCAATCTTCTGGAATAACCTTAGCCCCTGAGCCAACAACCCTGACTCGAATATCCTCCCTATCAGCCCTTTCATCTAAAAGAAACTCCAGTAGTGGTAAGGAACCTAAACAACCAGCTTTTAGCACTCCAACCTTAACTATTTTATTCATGTTTCATCCGCCAGCATATTTATGTTATTTTATAGCATATGAAATTGAACTTAATATTTGCGTGTGATGATTTAGAATATGACTATTATTTCAGTTTAGGATAACAAAATTTAAATTAGCATATCCGCTAAACTTAACCATTATTTTCAATGCTTTTGATAAGTGGACCGACAACCTCCGGATAACCTACGGCCATTATATGAATGCCCTTGCATGCCGACTTCTTCTTTACCATCTTTATAAAATCAGCGAAGTACTCTATGTTGTACTCATCAATCTTTCTCCTTCGCTCTTTCTTATCTGGTATGTCGGAAATCTTCTTGAGTTGATCCAGAAATTCCTTTGGAACCTGAACTCCGGGAACATACTTAGCAAAGTATTCAGCTTGACCATAGGATCTTGGCGGGAATATTCCCACAAGAAATGCAGCATTTATATGTTTAACGGCATCAAGAAAATCTAATGCAACATTAACGTCGAAGACAACTTGCGTCTGGAAGAATTCTGCTCCTACATCTGCCTTTCTCTCAATCTTTAAAACTTCCACTTCTAACGGCTTAAAATTCGGGTTAACTGCTGCCCCTATGTTAAATTGTGGGCGAGGTCCATGGATCTCATTTCCATCGATATCCTTTCCTTCATAAACCATTTTATGTACTAAATCAACTAGCTGGGTTCCATCTAAGTCGTAGACAGGCATAGCGGTTGGCATATCACCCTTTCTCACATGATCGCCTGTCAACGCTAAAACATTTCTTATGCCTAAAGCGGCAGCTCCTAACAAGTCGGAGACAAGTGCAAGGCGGTTTCTATCGCTACACCTTAACTGATATACTACCTCTAACCCCGTCTCTCTTTGGATGATGTAGCTCGCGACAAGACTGCTTATGGCGCCTACACTTTGCGGGTTATCGGTAACATTTGCCGCAACTACATTTTCTGTCTCCTTTAATGTTTTTGCCCAAGCGATCACTTCAGAGAGATCTGTTGATTTATGAGGCTCCAATTCCCCAGTATACACGAACTTTCCATCAATTATGCTCTTCATTAAGTTAGAGAATGCTTGAACCATACTAAATAACCTCCGATAGTCTTGGCGAACTTGAAATAGCCCGATTTCTTGGAGGCCTATACTTCCTGAATAAATCTAATCTATTTAGCTTCTTCAATCTTTCATAAATTAGATACCAAGCGCAGTCTTTTTCGATCGTTTTCACCATCTTTCCAAACTCATCCCTCACCTCAAATGGAACTTCACATTTTCCATTAACACATCCGCCACAAGGACCATTTAATATGCCTTTTGGGCAATTAGTTACCGGACATATGCCGCCAGTTTCACCTAATAGACATTCACCACAAGCCTTGCATTTTTCATGTAATGTGCCACTTTCCCTCTCCTGTGAGCCGATGAAGATAGTGTTCTGACCGGGGTAAACAGGAGTTCCCGGAAAAACTTCTACCAAAGTTTGGACACCGACGCCGCATGCAAGAGATAGAATGGCGTCAATGCCCTCTAGTTGCGGTGTTAAAGTTGTTGAGCAAATATGGTTATCACACTGTTTAGCCACGCTTGTAGCCCTGCATTTCAGGTGCATATTACCCTTAAGTTTAGATCCCATCTCAATTAGCATAGCATATGTTACTGCTTCCCTCAATCCTCTTGGAGGTTGAGTACAGCCATCACAGCCCACAACAAGTATATTCTTATAGGGCAGAAGAAAACTCAATATTTCATCTAAGGGTTTCTCTTTCACAACTATCATTTAAATCCCTCTAATGCCATATATGCAATTTTATCTATAAATGATTTGATTTGAGCGTTAAACTCTCCTAAATACTTTGGGGATACAAAGCATATTTCAAATTTGTTTTCAAGGTTAACTTGTTTAAGAAGTCTTTTAAGCGCTATTACATATCGCTCAGCCAACTCATTGCCCCTCTCAAATTTACACTCACCCTTTTTGCATGCTGCCACCAAAACCCCGTCAAAACCGCTGTAGAATGCTTGAAGAACATATAATGGATTAAGCATGCTAGAGCATGGGATCTCTAAGAATACAACGTTCTCTTCAGAATAGCTTTGATGTTTATCTGGTGGAGGGAAATTGGCCCACTGGCAATAAAATACTAGAACTACTGGCTTTCCGATCTTTGTTTTTACCTCATTAACTAGGGAGCGAAGCTTAGAGATTGTTTCCAAAATGAAATCGTGTTCAAAACCTTCTAAGTTGATCGCGAGAGCTGGGCAAACTGCCGCGCATGCACCACAGCCAACACATGTATTTTCATCAATTCGCGCTATGCCTGGTGGTGCAATTTTTATTGCATTATACTGACATATATAGGCGCAATTCCCGCAGCCTATACATCGATAAGTATTAATGCGTGCTTTAATAGAGCTTCTAATAAAAGTTAATACATCATCACCAAAACCAAGCTGATTCAGTAGTCTTTGCAATAATGAAAAACGAAGTATTCCTATGTCGCTTCCAACTTTAAAACGACATTTATCCTCATCGCACGATAAAACCGCTACCCTCCTTACGCCAAGCGCTAATAGTTCCAGCAGAAGCTCGGGAGGAATACGACCAACACACGGCACATACAACGGAATGAAACCATCTTCAATTCCATGTTTCTTCAGATTTTCTCTTACTTCAGGCCTTATTACAGTTCCCTTACACATCAACACTAAATTATCTTTCCGCATGTTCTTAATGAAATCAATAAATAGAGCAGCTTTATAGTAGGCTAGTTCTATGGATGAAGATGGACATGCACTGAAGCAGATACCACAAACTTGACATTTCTCTATATCTAATATCATTTTGTCAGTCTCTTTATCCAGCGATATGGCTTCAAAAGGGCATGTGGAAGAGCATATAACGCATTTACTACAATATTCGTCACGTATTTTTATACAAGATTCAGCTAGCATTTATGTTCTCTCCGTTTACTCTGCATACGCTATTTTTCTTGTGAAATCAATTTTCAAATTATACTTTATAAAACTTTAATGTTTTCACGTATTCTCATTAATGGAGGAATCCTTACTCCCTTAACAGAGATTACTACATTCAATAACGTCTTTCTCTTTATCGAGGAAGAACATTAGATAGAAAGTTCACAATCTCTCTTTCAGAGGAAAGAACTTCGGGGGTTAATCCCTCCCCAAAGTCTGTTAATTTAGGTTGCACAAGTAGGAGCATTATTTTCGCGTTCACTATCCTAATAAGACACTCGCAGAAGACTCGGAGAGGAAGTGCGTGAGTAGAAAATGCTGAGTAAACCTCCAACTCTTCAGGCTTTAGGAGCTTCACCTCACCGGGATTTAGACCTAACGCAGCAGCGTCTATTAGAAGAATATGCGTTGGCCTAAAATTCACTATTTGATGTATATAGATTTCCGGAACAGTTTCACATTCGATTAAGAGAACTTTATTAGAAACTCTTCCGCGCAAGTCATTGATCACCTTTACCCCAACATAATCATCCATGCGAATCGGGTTCCCAATACCTGCTATAACAATCCTCTCCACATTTGATAACCACTCTTTTAACTCTCTTCTTACCGTTCTCTTCATTTCCAACGCAACCTAATACTCTAAGATTGAGAACGAAAGGATTAAAGGCTTCACCAACCTCTTAAAGGAACTTTACCATTTCTGGGAAAACCTATAAGCTTTTAAACTGAAATATAAAGTAAAGAATTCAAGGGATGATATTTGGTCGAAAAGAAGAAGTTTGCCTTCTACTGGGCTGCAAGCTGCGGAGGATGCGAGATAGCGGTACTTGACATAAACGAAAGGATACTTGATGTTGTGCAAATTGCGGATGTCATTTTCTGGCCTGTTGCCATAGATATAAAATATAAAAATGTTGAGGAAATGCCGGACGAGCATATAGATGTATGCTTCTTTAACGGTGGTATACGCAACAGCGAGCAGGAGTATATGGCGAAACTCCTGAGGCAAAAATCCAAGTTACTTATTGCTTACGGAGCGTGCGCCCAGCTTGGAGGAGTCCCTGGGCTTGCGAACCTTCATA
>JAGTRH010000188.1 GCA_018396795.1 Candidatus Bathyarchaeota archaeon | reverse complement strand
TATTGCCTTTCCTTTTAAGAAAGAGAGGAGAATTGGAACGGGGTTCAGTCAGCCGAACGAGTTATGCTGGCTAGCGCGCGCTATATGCCTAGCTATCGTGAACCAAGCCGGGTCAGTCATTGGCGTGCCCCAAGTTACATTCGCTGCAGCAGGCCTTCCTCTGAGAGTGTGTCCTACCAAGTACGTTGGATCCGCGCGCGCTACTTCCTTTCCCGCCAGTATGTGTAGTCTATTTCTAAGATCTTCTGGAGGGTTTCATTTGAGGGAAAGTCGTAATAGTCTTGGAAAGAAAGCCATCTTCCGAAGATACTCTTAAATCTACTAATCGCTTTCTGAGTTTAGGGTTCATTACTCCTAGCGCGCGCTCTTCATTATTCTAATTGATGGAAAATCTTATGCGAGGACGAGGAAAAATTTATAAGCTATAACTTATAAGCTATAGCGGTATGACGAGTACCATACAGGTGAAGCGCCGCAACCTAAGGCTGTTAGAAGCGTTAAAGAAACGTATGGGTGTGAAAAGCTACGATGAGGTTATTGAACGGCTTCTTGAAGAAAAGGCAAATATACCGGCCGACATGTTCGGCGTAGACAAGGGGAGGATTTCAAGGTTTACGGAGAAGGATAGGCTGGAGGATAGGGATTGATCGTCACAGATAGTTACGCGTGGATCGAGTACTTTTTAGGCAGCGATTCTGGAAAGATTCTAAAAGATTACATCGATACGGAGGAGCTGGTTACTCCATCAATCGTTCTAGCTGAAGTTGCAAGGAAATATCTGCGCGAAGGCATGGGGGAAGAAGACGTTGTTAAAAGGCTTGACTTCATCGTGGCAAGCAGCATCGTGAAGGAGATTGATACCGAGCTGAGCGTAATGGCGGCGAAGGCTTATCTGGAGCTTTCTGAGAAGGCTAAGGCAAAGGGACTTAAAAAACCCAGCCTAACAGACGGAATCGTGTTAGCTACAGGAAGAACACTTAAAGCTAAAATAGTTACTGGAGATGAGCATTTCAAAGGATTAAATGAAGTAGTATACATAGGTTGACAATGTGCACTTCGATTTTAAGTTTATATTATAATATTTATTGGTAAGACGAAGTTATTAGCTATTATCTAATCAATAAGCTCTTCTGAATCAGCTCAGCCATCAGCTTCTCAACCGCGTCGTAAACCATCTTCTCGTTCACCGCACCAGTACACACTAATTTTCCACTGGCGAACAAAAGAAACGACATCTGGATCATGCGTTTTGTAAATAAGAATCAAATCCTCTATTTTTCTCGCCCCAAAGGCTAGATTCCAATTATTCCATCGGTGTTTCTAAAGAGTACGGTAGAGGCTACTGTCTCCTTCATGGAGCTGAGTGTCAACAGAAAGGTTTATATTATATGTTAAACGTTGTTTAACAGAAAATTGACATCCATATTAGGTGTGCGTCTTACTAAAGAGATGGAACGTGCCATAGAGGAGGTAGTTAAAGAAGAATCCGTGGACAAGTCAACCGCCCTAAGGATGTTGGTACATACTGGATATAGAGAGTGGAGGCTGAAAAGAGCCCTCGAAAGGCTTAGAGAGGGCAGGGTTTCCCTATGGAAGGCTTCTGAGATGGCGGGGATGACTTTATGGGACTTTATAGACTTAGTTAAGAAAGAGGGAATCGAATGGGCAGAATTCGAACTAGACGAGACATTGGAAAGACTGCGTTAGTTTTCAACTCAACGCCCCTCATATACCTAGCAAAATCGGGGATCCTAAAGCGGCTTACTGATCTACCCTTCAGGCTGGTTACGACGAGAGCAGTCTATCAGGAAGTGGTTGAGAAGGGCGTTGAAAAGCATGCCGAGGAGGTCAACGAGTTGAGGAATGCGTTTGAATCGCACGTAATCGAAGTAGTGGCGCATGTGAATGAAGATGTTATGAAGAAGCTTGAAAAATCTGGTATACATTATGGCGAGGCCACGGTCATATCTTTATCCATTGAACTTGATGGAATTGCCGTCATGGATGATAGGAGAGGCAGGCATGTGGCCAAAACCCTCGGCGTGAGGGTCTCAAGCACACCTCATGTGATAATACAGCTTGTGAAGCGTGGTGCCTTAACAAGACAAGAGGGGAGACAGGTGATAGATAGGATTATCAAAGAAGGATGGTACTGCAGCATAAGGAGCTACGCTGAGATAATTAACACCATAGAGAAAGCCTGACCAAAGAGCTTAGAGACGCAGATTACAAACTTTGAATCAGTAAGTCCTTCTATATTAACTCAGCCATAAGCTTCTCAACAGCATCATAAACCATCTCGTTAACAGCACAGTACACACAGACATACCACTAACAAAACAATAGTATGAGAACAACATCCAGATAATGCATTTTATATATTAGGCCCGAGTCTTATATTTGAACTATGACTGGAGGAGGATTAATGGAACTTTCGAGATTGAAGAGAAGAGCTGCATTGAATATTTTTCAGAATTCTGGTAGTAACGCTTAAAAGTAAGACTAATCTTACTTATTAATAGAGGTCTATGGCAGAGGTAGAGGTTATTCGGGTCAGCTCCAAGGGTCAGGTTGTCATACCCAAAGGAGTTAGAAGTCGGCTAGGATTAAAGAAGGGAGACAGATTGCTGACCTACTCTAAGGGCGACATGCTGATCATAAGGAAGGTTAGAAAAGAAGAGAGCCTTCTTGCTATCCTCTCCGCCTCGTCTAGGAGGAAAGCGGCTTCAATGAAAATAAGCAGGATGGAAGTGGAGAAAGCGGTTGAAGAAGCGAGGAAAACAACCGAAGAAACTTAAAGTAGTTCTAGACACCAATATTCTCGTCTCAGCCTGGCTCTGGGAGGGAAACGAGTCTAAAATCGTTGAACTGATTGAAAACGGCCTTGTTATTGGCTACACTTCACCCCAATTAATACAGGAATTTGAAAAGGTTATGAACTACCCTAAGTTCAGGCTTTCTGAAGACGAGATAGTAAGCGCCGTTGGATATTATCAGATAGTATTGAAGACCATTGAGCCTAAGACAATAATCAAAATCATTCGTGATGACCCTGCGGATAATAGAGTCTTGGAATGCGCTTTTTCTGCAAAAGCCCATGCGATTATCACGGGAGATAAGCACCTCTTAGCACTGGGTGAATTCAAAAATATTAAAATTCTCACATCAACAGAATTTCTAAGGCTGATTAAACTAGATTAGCTTCATCGACTAATCCTTTCTGGATCAGCGCGCTAGGAAAACATATTTCGGGCTCATAGTTGCCCTGATGTTAATCATACGCTTTCATTCTAATCATTTTAATGGGATTATAAATAATCCTTACCTAATCAACAGTCCCTTCTGAATCAGCTCAGCCATAAGCTTCTCGACAGCATCATACACCATCTTCTCGTTAACCGCTCCGGTGCAGACAAGTTTCCCGGAAGCAAATAAAAGTATAACTACATCAGGGTCATGCATCCTATATATTAGGCCCGGGAACTGTTCTGGTTCGTACA
Source organism: Candidatus Bathyarchaeota archaeon (assembly GCA_018396795.1). The sequence continues at coordinate 6 of JAGTRH010000188.1, read as the reverse complement.
TTGTTC
>JAGTRH010000187.1:1700-3513 GCA_018396795.1 Candidatus Bathyarchaeota archaeon | reverse complement strand
AATCCGCCTAGAAAACATAGTTTGCTGCCATAATCCTCTTTTAGTTTCTTTAGGTCCATGTTATCAGTTGGTCCCACCGGGTTAATCATATCTAGGCCGGCACTAACGAGTAGTGGGATTAACGCATCAATTTTTCCGTGGCTGTGCATATTGACAAAAGCGCGATATTTATGCGCTAGTTCTATGGCTTTTGTGTGCCATGGGAATATAAGCTCCTCGTATAATTTTGGATTCATAAACGTTCCTCCCTTAAAGCCTAAGTCATCTGGCCACTCGATCATTAAGGTGCCTCTTTCAAGTAAGTTTTTTTCAGCTTTTAAGTTAAACTCCCCGAATTTATCGATAACCTTTTTGAGGAACCCCTTTCTCACAAAAGCGTCCTTAAGGATTACTTCGAGGGGGCCTCTTAGAAAGTACCATACTCCTGAAAAGAAACCGTTAATGCTGCAGGATGGGAAAAAACCTTTATCTACCACGTATTTTATGGCTTTTTCAATACCCTCATATCTCATGGGATCATCGGGATCTGGCAGTTCCAAGTTACTTATATCGTCTTCCGTCTTTAGTGGATAGTCTATATACTCCCGCGCCCAAACGTTTTTAGCCGTCCCAACGCGCCATTTAGCCCCAGTCTCCCATTCTACGATATTCCATTCTTCACTAGTTTCAATAACTTTCTTAACTCTAATTCCACCGCTACCTACTCCTACTATAAAATTATCCATGTAGTCAGCTATTTTTAGGGTTTTATTTATCTGCTCAAGTTCAGCATTAGATACATTAATAAACGCGCTCGCGTCCGCTCTTTTTTCCACGGCTACCTCCGTAATCGGAATAAATTTGGCTCTTGACATCTCATTGGTAAAACTTAAAACTTGAGGTGTAATTGGCGGCTCCTCGTGAAGCAAAACTGATAGCACGCATTCAAATCTACTAAATGTCAATACAGTCACCCAATGATCTTAATACGAATCAACTCTGAAGTCAATATAAATTTTCTCGCAGCAAAGAACAAAAGGCATTTCAGTAATAGGTTATTACCTAGTTTTAATGCAGATAAATTTATATAATTGATATCGAATTTGATATCGTTGTTGATACGATGAAACTGAGTATAAAGATATATTCATCATCCGCAGAAAGAATTTGAATACGATAAAGGCGGAATCACATGGCAAAATCTGTGATGCTTAGAGTTTACAGATATTTAATTAAGGAATGGAAATTCCTAGTGATCGTCATTGGGCTCTCTTTAGCCTCCAGAATTTTAGCGATGATGATACCATGGTATGTGCGGGATTTATTAAATTCTGTAATGGCTTATGATCCGAGTAGACTTATGCCACTATCGCTGGCTGTTGTTATATTAACATTTTTTGAAGGGATCCTAGCTTTTCTTGTCAGATACTCTTTCGAGAATATAGCCCAAAGAACTATTTACAGGCTCAGGTTAGATTTGTATAGGCATTTGCATGAGTTATCCTATGGCTTTTATGATAGAGTAGATGTTGGCGAGATAATAGTTAGAGTAACTAATGACATGGATAACTTGAATCGTTTCATAAGCTTTGCATCTATGCCATTATTAGACGCGGTCTTCTCGGCGTCGATAGCACTCTATATACTCCTAAATCTTAATGTTGAATTAACTCTTACAGCGGCATCATTACTGCCGCTTATAGCATTAATAACTATTCTTTTCAATAGAAAAGTTTATCCCATACTTGAGGGCAGCTGGAGGGCAATGAGTCAATTTAACAGTATAGTTCAAGAGTATACCTCAACGGTTAAAGTCTTGAAAGCCCTCGGTGTA
>JAGTRH010000187.1:0-1690 GCA_018396795.1 Candidatus Bathyarchaeota archaeon | reverse complement strand
CTAGGCTTGATAACCTGTATGACCTTAACATGAAGTTTCATAGATATGCCTCAATCTCGTGGCCTTCGATAGGACTTGTATCAGCCGCCATACAAATCCTAGTATACTTATATGGTGGACTCAAAGCTGTGGCAGGCGTTTTGAGCATAGGTGACATCGTGGCATTCTTGCTATATCTTTCAATGCTTAACTTTCCATTGATAGGTTTAGGATTCTTTGTTCTAGACTATCAAAGGGCATCAGTCTCAGCGGCCAGGATCTTTGATGTCTTAGATAAGGAACCTGAAGTTAAAGATCAAATCGAGGCAATAGACCTCAAGAATGTTGAGGGTTATGTTAAGTTTGAAAATGTTACATTCGGCTATGACCATAATAAGCCCATTATAATGGACGTTAGCTTTGAGGTTAAGCCGGGAGAGAGAGTTGCAATAGTTGGGCCAACAGGTTCAGGCAAGTCTACGCTTATCAAGCTTATACCAAGATTTTATGATCCTACAAGTGGTCGGATACTCATAGATGGAGTAGATATAAGGAGTGTGAAGATTAAGTCTCTCAGGAAAAACGTTGGAATTGTTCATCAGGATGTTCTGCTTTTCGCTGGAACAATAAAGGATAACATCACGTATGGTAAACTGGATGCTTCCATGAATGAGGTGATCGAAGCTGCAAAGGCAGCTGGCATACATGATTTTATAACAAGCCTACCCAAGGGTTACGAAACGAATGTTGCGGAGAGAGGCGTAACACTTTCAGGCGGGCAAAGGCAGAGGATAGCGATAGCAAGAACATTAATACTCAATCCAAAAATACTTATACTCGATGATCCAACGTCAAATCTCGATGCTGAGACGGAAAGTATGGTTGTTGAAGCATTAAAGAAGCTTATTGAGGGCAGAACGGTATTTATAGTGACCCAAAGGCTTTCAACTCTGAAGCTGGCCGATAGAATCATGGTTTTGGATAATGGCAGAATAGTTGAGGAGGGAACACATGAAGAGTTAATGAAATTGAATGGTGCATATGCGAGACTTTATAATGCTCAATTTGCTCACCAAGAGAGACTAGTCGGGGGGTTGCAGGAAGTTGGGGTGGGTAATCGGTAGATATGCTAGAGAAGGCGCTGAGGGAAAACCTAAGGGTCCTTCATCAAAAATTCTGGCAAGGCTGCTGAGGCTTATATGGAGATATAAGAGTAGAGTTCTAATTTTTGTGGCAGCTGCAACTGCGGTTTTAATCTTAAATGTTATGGGACCCTACTTTGGGCGGAAAATTGTTGATGAAGGCATAGTGGCTGGTGATGCAAATGCTCTCGTGTTTTATATTACTATCGTAGCAATTATAGCTTTTTGCAGCTGGGTCTTAGGCATTATAAGAGGCTATAGTGTTGCGTGGCTAACGCAAAAACTGCTTTATGATCTCCGCTCATCACTCTTCGCCCATTCTACAGAGTTAGATTACGCTTTCTTCTCATCCGCATCTGCGGGTCAAGTGATATCGAGGTTTACCAGCGATGTTGAAGCTGTTGGTCAGACTGCTACAACGGGTTTCATAGATGCCGTATTTAATGCCCTAACGATTGTAGGTGCCCTAGCCGCAATGTTGAGCTTAAACGTTAAACTCACCCTAGCAACGTTATCTGTAGTACCTTTAATTGTTATTTCAGTGATTTTCTTGGCTAGAAGAAGCTACA
>JAGTRH010000186.1 GCA_018396795.1 Candidatus Bathyarchaeota archaeon | reverse complement strand
CGAAAATAATGTCATCTCCAAGTTTCCTGATTGGTATTGGCTTTATAGATTCAAGTTTGTTGACATCAAATGCTTTCATGACCTCAGATAGTTTTTCAGAGCAAATGTATAGTTGACTTGGTTGTATCTCGCTTAATTTCATCAAAAATACTCTTTTATCCAATGAAACCACAAAATATAGTACAAAATCTTCTAATATTAATTTGTTTATGAAAATGACTTGTAATGGACTCTTTATAACGCTGCAATATTATGCGCTCCTATATCAAAGGTGATTACTCTAGCATTTAGTAAGATAATCAATAAATTAAGTCACGCAAGGGAACGCGGGCATGTTGCTCGGAAAATATATAGGGTGCTCTTGATTATCATCAGAAGAGACGTTAAAAACGCATAACCCGGTAATAGTAAATGAATGAAAAAAGTAGGGTAATAATGCTTGGCTGCGCCTTCATCTTTTTCCTTACCCTAGCATACTTTGAAAATATTCTTTTTCTAGGCAACTTAAGAAATGTTTTTACAAATCCTCCTCTCGCTGTTGCAATGATTTTCATGCACAATGTTATCGCGGTTTCACTTATAATTATTGGAATGAGTTTCTATGTCGATTTTGTCCAAGCCTTCCTTCCAAAGAGAAGGGTAGATTATGTCGTGCTTGACCATCCCAACATTTTTGCTGCCATATTCACGTCGATAATCCTTGTAATAAGCATCTTAAGAGTCTACTATCATGTTTATGGGCGTATTGTGGTTGACGTGGTTGAAATAATTATGATGATTAGTCTACCACATGGAGTTGTTGAGGCATATGGCATATACAAAGCCATACATGTAACTTTAGCGAAGAACTTGACTAATAAGATGTTAATTAAAATTTGCTTAATTTTTCTCTTGGCAGCCTTTCTTGAGGTAGGATTCATCCAAGTCTTAAAAATTTTTACTTAAGCAGCATAAGTTAAGGTGGCAGACTTAGAAAAATTCTATGATTCCCCAATTTATTAATCATTACCAATAAAATGTTATTACAGTTAATGTTTTTCTTAGGAATAAAAGCAGTGGTAAGATTTTCATCTGATTATCCTCTTTTATGGACAGAAGAAGGGTTTTGAGGTAAATTTTTAAGTTCGTGTTACATTATATTTTTTCAGTAACATCGTGATGGAGATAATCTTTAGAGCGGCGGATTGAGCGGAATGGCGCCAATAATAGAGCTTAGGGATGTTTCCACAGTGTATGAGGGTGAGAAGAGACCTGCAGTTAGGGATATTAATCTCATTTTTGAGAGGGGTGAGTTTGTTCATGTTATCGGACCTAACGCTTCTGGAAAGACAACTCTTCTTGAGACGATTAATGGTTTGTTGCCAGTTTCTAAAGGGCGTGTTTTGGTTTTAAACTTTGATGTACAAAAGCACGGAAGAGAAGTTAGGCGTTTTATTGGTTATGTTCCACAGGACTTTATGGTTGACCCGGGAGAACCATATACAGCGCTAGATGTTGTCTTGATGGGTAGGTATGGTAAAATTGGGGTTATAGGTAGACCTATTAGGGAGGATAAAGAGAAAGCGATCGAAGCCATGAAACTTTTGGGGATTAAGGAGTTGGCTAACAAACCAGTGGGGAAGCTCTCCGGTGGGCAGCAGCAGAAAGTTATGATTGCAAGAGCATTGGTCAAGGAGCCGAAGATACTCCTATTGGATGAGCCATTTAGTAATCTGGATCCCGAGTCTAAAGAAAAGGTTTCAGCGTTAATAAGCCACTTAAATGAGGAGCAGAACATAACAACCATAATAGTTACACATGATATACAGCAGATCCTCAATTCGCATAGTAGAATAGTGGTCATGAATAGTGGAAGAGTAATTGCTGACGGTGACCTAAAGAGCGTATTAGCCGTTGCAGAAAGTTTTCTTCCAACCGATTTTTGGAGGAAAGAACGTTGATTTGGCTTGAGCTCGCTATTATTCAAAGGGCTATTATAGGTTGTTTGATAACGGGTTTACTCACGGGTTTAATAGGCGTATTCGTTGTTAAAATGAGACTTACAACTATAGGTTACTCGATGTCTCACAGCGCCTTTGCTGGAGCAGCCCTTGGTGTAGCACTTTCTGTGGATCCACTAACAACGGCGATAGCGTTCTCCGCTCTCACAGCTTCCCTTATAGGTCCGGCTGCCGAAAAGGCGCGATTACCCATTGACACAATAACAAGCATAGCTTTCTCGCTTAACATGGCTTTGGCGTTCATATTCTTAACGTTCTCTAAGATTGGTCTATCAACCGAGGTTGCAAGTGTACTTTGGGGAAGTATAGTTGCCATAACTAATAGAGACATAGTTTTCTTAGTGGCATTAACGACAGTAATCTTGGCTGTTGTGTATTTATTCTGGAAGGAACTCTACGCGATAATGTTTGATAGGAAGATGGCTGAGGCGGATGGGATAAATACTAAGCCCTTCATTTACTTTACAATTTTCATAGTTGGAATTGTTGTTGCTTTCTCGCTGAAGCTCGTTGGTGGAATACTTATTTTCGCTCTCCTTTTTAATCCAGCTTCTTCAGCTCTGCAGTTCCTGCACGATATGAGGAAAATAGCTATTTTATCACCACTTATCGGAATGGCCTCATGTTTAACCGGCTTTTTCGTATCTCTTATATATGATTTACCGGTGGGCTCGTCAATAGCCCTAATTTCAACCATTGTATTCGCCATCTCAGTATTCTTTTCACCAAAAAGGAAAAGGGAGGTGAAAGCGTGAAAAATGAAGTATGTAAACACGCCTTACTGGCTCTGATAACACTAAGTCTACTAGAAGCTTTGTTAACCATAGGGTTGGCTGAGGCGCAGGAAAATCGAGAGAAGCCTATAATTGTGTGCACTACAAATGTTTTAGGCTCAATAGTTAGAGAGTTCATGGGCGACAATGTTACCATAACGGTTCTAGTGAACCCAAGCTTATGTCCAGCTGACTATGACGTGAAGCCAGGGGATATATATGCCCTTAGCAAGGCAAAAATTCTCTTCTACCACGATATACCTGGAGAGAAGCCTTGGTTGGGTAACCTCATAGAGGCTGCTGGAAATAATGAGCTAAGGCAGATTAAGGTTCCAGGAACTTATAATACACCTGAAGGCGCTAAAAATTGTATTAAGATAGTTGGTGGAAACCTAAGCCAAGTCTTTCCGGCAATGGGTTTAGACTACAAAATGAGTGAAGTGCTGAACGAAATAGATACTGTAGCGAATGAAATACGTAGTAAAGCTCAATCTTGGGGGATCAGCGATTTTAATGTTATATGCATGAAGTGGCAGAAGACCTTTGTTGAGTGGGTTGGGTTTAAAGTTGCCGCAGTATATGATCCACCTGAGCAGCTCTCAGCTAGTGATATTGCGAATTTAGTTAATGTGGCGCGCGAAAAAAATGTTACGTTAGTAATTGATAACCTCCAGATTAGCACAGAATTTGGTGCTTCAATAGCCTCGGAAGTTGGAGCAGTACATGTTGTTCTAACAACCTTTCCTGGAGCCATACCTGAAACTGAG
>JAGTRH010000185.1 GCA_018396795.1 Candidatus Bathyarchaeota archaeon | reverse complement strand
TTACCAAGGATTCACCATAAACCGGAATGCCGAAGCCTAGAAGGGGTTTAACAGCCTGGGAGGCAGCGAATATACCAGCCATGAAGATTATTGGCAGAAGCAAACCCTTCGTGCTCAACATAGGCTTAGACCACGTTTTAAATGCCAGCAGCGAACCCGCCAGAGTTGTGAACGCAGCCAAAAGCATGCTTAACCTCGCCGCAAGATTCAAGTATGGAATTACAGGAATAGTCAACGGCTTACCCAGAGCCTCGGCATCGAAGGCAAAGGGCGAAAACTCCACATGGAATGCTCGCTCGCTAGAAGAGCCGCCGACCAGCGTCCACCACGGCCTACTAGACAGCGCAACATAAAACAGTAGCAGCGATCCCACAACGCCCAGCAGATTAACCCGCCTATTTAATGAGAGAGTCTTAATTAAATCCAAAGCCTGCGAAACCCAAATCAGTCCTTGTAACATGGAAGGAGAATCTTATGTGGACAGCAACCCTTGACCTTAAGCGTAAGTGCGCCTTCAAGATTATATCCTCCTCCACCTATCAATGCCAGTTATCTTGAACAACAATTATAGGCCTAGCCGTGAGCTCATTTGACTAACATCCCGCCCAAAATTTTCCATCTTAAACTTATAGAGTTCATGAACTACTATGGCTGGAACAAACCCAAAGTTTCCTTCTTTCTGAAGACTTTCCAAAATCCTTCTGGTCTTGTCTCTTGTCTCTTCATTCTCAGCCAAAAAGTGCACCACAAAAAATCTGGTGTCTATAACCGCCCTCATCTTAGTACCTATCTTCCAATCTCATTTTATCTATGATTTCAAGAGCCTTCTCTAAGCTGATTTTTCCGGCATCCACGCCTGCAAGATCCTCAATTCTTGGAATAACCTTGAAGATTATGCCTTCGGGGGAATCCTCAACAATCATCTTTGTACCCTCAATTATGCCATATTTCTTCCTCAACTCAACGGGAACCGTCACTTGACCTTTACGGGTCACCTTTACCTCCAATCTCTTTCGCCCACCTTAAGTACTACATAATACAATAGTACTGATAGTGATGACTACTCCGGATGCAAGCCAACTGACTAATTTTAACACTCGCCTTTAATAGACTTAACAAACTCTATCACCTTCTCAGCAAAACCCTTCAAAATCTTTTAGCCCGCTAACCCCAAGTCACCTCTATTAATCGTAAAGGAGAAGTTTATTGGAGCCACAACCCTCGATCCTAAAATGCTAAGCGTAAGAGTGCCATTAACACTCAGCCCCACACTATCCCTTCCAGTTAGAAAGGGGGCCAGAGCGCTCACTACTCCCATACCGAAGACTACCTTAATTGCAACATTCTCCGCTGCATTAGGCTCCAAGAAAACTCTTTGGCCCAGGGAGGCATGAGCCACAGATACTCCTCCAGGAGCATAAACCGTTGCGTTTAGGCCCTCTAGAACCACTTTAATCTCACCCTTATTCGTAACCTCAAGATTAACTTGTAGGCTGCTCTCCTCAACGCTTAGGCCCAGAAATCTCGTGGAGAAATCAATGCGGGGAGGTGCATAAATGGGTGTGATAAGCGCATGAATATTCCAGTCATACTGGTCTAAAGCCTGGATTAAAGGGAGGAAGAAGGCTGCCAGCGAGAGCAGCAGCATCACAGCCTTAACGATACCAGTTTTACTCAATGAGTATTAATCCTAAAGGTTTATTTCCTATACAGCATTCTTTTCTTGAGTAGCCTATTAAGGTAGACTTCATACATACCTCTCGCGTCAAGGTACTCTATGAGGGTTTGGGCTTCAAACTTGGCTCTAATACCCGGCTTGGACTCATAGAGGACTTTTCCCTCCTTTATAATCCTGAACTTTAGGTGAAGATCGGCTTTACTCAATCTTATGAGATCGATTTTGTCTTCGCTCACCCCAATAGCCTTAGCTATCTCTGCCTGAAGCCTGTCCATTTCCTCCGGCTCCTCATCGAATAGTAGGGCGATATCCCAATCGCTGCTTTCAGTTTCAAGCCCCTTAGCTCTTGATCCAAACAGGTAAGTAAGCGCTACATTCCAGTTCTCAAAAATTGGAGTTAAGGTTTCTAATGGTTTAGTAGGTGGATCAATATTCCTTTTTCTAACCTCTTCTATCAATTTTAGCGCTAGGTTTAGGGAGCCAGCTACCTCATTCCCATAGGTTTTAAGCTCATCTAAATCTAGCCTTCTATAGGTGTGGGCTATTCTATTTCTGATTCTTGCCATAGATTTGAGCTTCGCAGCTTCATCGCTACTTAAAAGACCCGCTTCAGCTATAATGTCTGCTAGCTCAGTATAGGATGAAGGCTTCCTTAACCCGAGACCCGCAATGATCATAGAGCACGCGTCTAGCATGGTCTGCAGCGCCTCGTAAACAGCCCAACGTAGTGAGTAAACATGTAGCCAATCTTTAGGTTCTATGCTTTGTATTTTTCCAGCAACCTCTACAACTTGAGAAAGTAGGCTAATAACCTCCAACTGACTCTACCACCAACGGGATTATTCTTCAAACTTGCTTTTCAACATTATTTACTATTATACGTTTTAGGCGCAAACGACTGAGAAACATAACAATACGATAAAGCTAGGAAATATTGCAGGCTAATTTTAGGAGTAATGCATATCAAGAGTGTTAATCCTTGAGGGTTTACTCTTTTCGCTCCTCTTCTCCGCCAGCCTTTTCGCCCTCAGCCCCAGATGCTTCCTCAGTCTTCTTGAGCTCCTCCTCAACCTCCTTCTCTATCTCCTCTATAGGCTTAGGCGGAGGCGTTGTTGCAAGCGTGTAACCTATCCATGAGACTATGGCCAGTATAGCGGCGACGGCCACGAAGCCCGTTAACTGAAGCACAAGCATAGACCATTGCGACAGGAAGACCAGCCATCCGTAAATGATTATCCCAAGAACCCCAACAACCAGAAGCAGGGCGCCTATAACTTGATCCCTACTCAACCTAGATCACCAAACTGAATGGCTTAAATGTTTTAATATTTTAGGGCAGCCAAATTTAAGACTTTCCATAAACTGAATCATACTCCGCCAATAAATACCTCTTTGATCCTTCATATATGTCGCTTGGCAATAGCCCCTTACTTGGTTCACCATACGTTGACCTCCTACTATGCATCCTCAATTCCGCAGCCATCATGAAGCATAAGCAGATCAGCATCGCTTTTATCCTCTGACTCGCCGCGGGCTTTAGAGCCAAAAAGTAACACCGCTTTTATACAAGGTTTACTGATGGAGCTAAGCAGTCGCCTGAGCGATTCCACTTCTCCGCTGAAAACCGCCTTCATCCGCATTGATTCAGAGCTCAAGGACACCCACCCATTAACCTCATTCTATTCCACGCCATAGTATTTTATGTGCATCAATCACCCTATCGACCTTAGAATACGTAAATCTGCGTATTGCCTAATTGTCTCATCGATCACGTTTACTCTAACCTCCTCATCCCTAGAGAAGAGAAGAATCCCCCTACTGAAAACAATGTACTTAAACGGTAACGGGGCTTCATTAAGTACGCGAACATCA
>JAGTRH010000184.1 GCA_018396795.1 Candidatus Bathyarchaeota archaeon | reverse complement strand
AGTTTAACCAGGCTGTTAACGGATTCGGCGAGTCTAGAAGCCTCACTTGTGGTTAGGTTTCTACCAGCCCTCCGATCGATTATCTGCCTATTTAATCCCAAGGTTGCGAAGTTGCATCTTAATGCTAGATCGCCATCTCTCATGTCTAAGCCTGCACCATAAGCCTCAAGCGGCCCTCTTCCAACATGATATTTGTATGGGTCATACCCTAGAATCGATATGACTGCAACATCGCTTTCAGGAGCGACGCCTCTACCAACGGTATACATGAGGCCAAGTCTCCCTTTGCTTGCCAAGAAATCCATGTTTGGGGTTTCAGCGAATTCTAGAGGTGTTTTACCGCTTAAGTCTTTTATTGGTAGGTCTCCCATTCCGTCGATAACCACATATATTAGCTTCAACGCACTAACACCCTCCGCATAGACTTTATCAAGAAAGAGTTATGCGCTTATTAAAGTTTTTAAGTTCTGGTAACCTCTTCTAGTGTGCTGGAAGATTTGAAGCTCGTTTGAGGCGCATAGGTAATGAAACTTAAAGTTAAGTTACTCGATTTGGAATCAGGCGGAAAATTTATAGTAGTCTTAAATCGTGATGATGCGGAGGATTTGGGGGTTTCAGGATTAAGCCGCGTTAAGGTGTCAACTGAGGTTAGAGATTTGACGGCGATAGTTAATGTGGCGGCTGAGAGCATTGCGAGAGGCTATATTGGGGTATATGACGAGGTTAAAAGATACTTAAATTTGAAGGATGAGGAAGAAGTTAATGTTGAAGCAGCACACTTCCCGCTTTCAGTCTATTATATAAGGAATAAGCTGAGCGGCAGGAAGCTTACCTATGAAGAGATCCTTGAAATAGTTAGGGATGTTGTTAATGGAAACCTGAGTGAGATTGAGATAGCGTCATTTGTAACAGCCCTCCACGCTTTTGGGCTAGACTTGGATGAAGCAACAAGTTTATCGTTGGCTATGGTTGAAACAGGGAACAAGTTGGATCTGAAGAAGCCGCTCATAGTTGATAAGCATTCCATAGGCGGTGTTCCGGGAGATAAAACTACGCTTCTAGTTGTTCCAATAATCGCCTCTTTCGGTTTAACTATTCCCAAGTCTTCATCTAGATCAATTACCTCGGCTGCTGGAACAGCCGACAGGGCTGAAGTTCTTATGCCCGTTAATCTGGGAATTGGGGAAATGCGTAAGGTTGTTGAGAAGACGAACGGATGTATAGTTTGGGGTGGAGCCCTAGACTTGGCGCCAGCCGATGATATATTCATTAGAGTTGAGCACCCTCTCTCAATTGACCCGCTACTTCTACCTTCCATAATGAGTAAGAAGAAGGCTGTTGGCGCAAAAATCCTCGTTATTGACATACCGACAGGTAGGGGGACGAAAATAAAGACCATTGGCGAAGCCGACCTCTTGGCTAAGGACTTTATTGAACTAGGGCGAAGGTTGGGGATCAGAGTTCAATGCGCGGTGACTTATGGTGAGCAACCAGTTGGCTACGCGATTGGCCCAGCGCTTGAGGCTTGGGAAGCCCTAAACACGATAATGGGTGGTGGTCAATCATACGACTTGATAGATAAAGCTACTCGGATAGCTGGCATACTATTGGAGATGAGTGGAAAAACCCATGGAAGCGGCAGCGAAATAGCCCTAGATATCCTAAAGTCCGGCAAGGCTGAGGAGAAACTACGTGAGATAATTGCCGCTCAGGGCGGAGACCCAGATGTTAAGCCTGATGATATAGCGTTCGGCTCGGAGAGGTTTACTTTGCGTTCAAGGAAGGGCGGAGTAGTCCTATGGATAGATAATGCGTCAATCGTTGAGGTTGCTAGGCTAGCTGGTGCTCCAAAAGATAAGGGTGCGGGTGTCCTTCTACATAGGAAGATAGGAGATAAAGTATCGGAGGGCGAGCCGCTGGCAACAGTATATGCTGAGAGAACCAGCAAACTTGAGAGGGCTATAAGCGTCTTCGAGGAGCTTCCAGTTATAGGCGTCGGCAACAGAATGGAGATGCTTATCCACGAGATTAAAGAGAGGCCGGTGACAAAGAAGACTTTTGTACTTGAACGCTAAAATTAAATACTTCCTTCTTTAATTTTATGGGTTTGTTCAGTAGGGTGAGCGCATGGAGGACTTCTTCAAGCTAGCCCTCGAGCTTATTGAGGCAAGTGAAAAACACGAGGAATATCGAGGTGAAGAGTGCTTAAATCTCATTGCAAGTGAAGGTTTAAAGTCTCCGGCTGTTAGAGAGATGCTTCAGCTAACTATGGATCTTGAGAGCAGATATGCCGAGGGCGAGAATGATATTGGGGGACATGTAAAGAAGAGGTATTATCAAGGGCAGAGGTACATTTCCGTCATTGAGAATTGCACCACAGATTTAATGAAGATGCTATTTAAGTGCAGCTGGGCTGATGTTCGCCTAGTTTCTGGAACACATGCGAATCTAGCAACGTTTAAAGGTCTATCGCTAACTACAAAGAGCCGAAAAATGGTTGTTACGCCATTGAGCGCTGGGGCCCACATATCCCATGACTATACTGGTTTAGCTGGCATGGTCCTGGGTCTAGAGAATATAGAGCATGCATACGATGTTGAGAGGATGAATATAGACCCTGACGAGTCAGCACAGATCATAAGAGCTGCCAAACCTGGCATAGTTACGTTCGGTGGAAGCCTATTTCTGTTCCCACACCCAGTTAAAGAGTTAAGAGACGTGGCTCACGAGGTTGGAGCATATGTGGTTTATGACGCGGCCCACGTGCTTGGACTAATAGCCGGGGGAATGTTCCAAGATCCGTTAAGGGAAGGCGCAGACTTCATGACTTCTTCAACGCATAAGACTTTCCCCGGGCCACAGGGCGGCGTAATCCTAGCGGACATGAAAGATGCACGCATGGAAAAGGCAATAAAAAATGTTCAATATGCGGTATTTCCACTTAGCACTTCAAATACGCATTTAGGCAGACTACCAGCAACAGGCGTTGCTGCTCTAGAATTAAAAATATTCGGTGAAGCATTAGCTAAACAGACTGTTAGAAACGCTCAGGTTGCTGGTCAATACCTTTATGAGAATGGCTTAAAAGTTCTAGGCGAGCGCTATGGTTTTACGATGTCGCATCAGCTCGCTGTCGATGTCCGCAACTATGGAGGTGGAAAAAGGGTCGCTGAGGATCTCGAGAAGGCGAATATAATATTAAATAGAAACCTGCTACCATACGATGATCAAAATAACCGTGAGAGCCCATCCGGGATAAGAATAGGCTTCCAAGATGTTACTAGAAGAGGCTTCAATGAAAGCGACATAAAATATCTGTGTGACTTAATGCTAGATGTGATTAAGGATGAGCGGAGGCCGGAAGAGGTTAGAAAAGATGTAATAGCCCTAAGAGAAGAGCATGACGAGATTAAGTTCGGCTTCCAAAACCTTAAAGAAGCCATAGAATGTCTTCAAAGAAGCCTTAAGGGTATCTGCTAAAATTTTATTGCCAAAAAATTATGGATGAATTAAACGTCGTCAGATTTCTTCCAAAAATATTTTTACTCTTTTTGA
>JAGTRH010000183.1 GCA_018396795.1 Candidatus Bathyarchaeota archaeon | reverse complement strand
AAAATATTATTCTCTCGTTTGCTGCTATGCTCTCATTTAATAAAATTATTCTTATTGCTCGTTGCATAAGCTCAGGCGTTTCTTTATTCTCCTCAGCATAATGGACCGGGGCTAGCTGTTTCAGTAACCACCCCCTGATTGCTGAGGCTAAACTGAAGTGTTTCTCAATCACTTCTCTAAAAGCCTCTTTTCCTTCCTCCGTTATCACATAAACTTTCATTCTTCTTTTTTGAAGACACCATCTCCCCCTAATGAATCCATCTGCTTCCAACTCCTTTAAAGCTGGGTAAAGTGACCCTGCTGTAGGAGTTAGCAATCCAAATGTATTCTCCTTTATCCTTTTAATCATCTCATACCCATGTAAGGGCCCTTTTAACAAAGTGTATAAAATTGCCAGTTTAAGGTATCCCTTCTTCAGCTGCTCCTTCATTACTTCTGTACTTTTCTCTCTCATGTCGAGCACAACATTTATATAATTTCAGAAAGATAATATTTTGGTTTCCTATATATAGGTTTCCTATACATGTGCGCTTATAGTGTTGCGGATTGAGATTATGGAAATCGAGAGAAAGCCAATTATCGAGCTGCTGAATGTTAGTAAGGAATATAGAGTTGGCGAAATCTCTACTGCGGCCCTTAAAGAGGTCAATTTTAGAATTTATGAGGGTGATTTGGTCGCAATAATGGGTCCTTCTGGCTCCGGGAAAACTACGTTACTTAATATGCTTGGTCTCCTTGATAGGCCAACTAAGGGGAAAGTTGTCTTTGAAGGTAGAGATATTTCGAAGCTTAGTGATAGGGAGCTTGCTAACTTAAGGAATACAAAGCTTGGTTTCGTCTTCCAAACCTTTAATTTAATCAATAGATTAACAGTCTTTGAAAACGTGGAAATGCCCTTAATCCCTAGAGGTATACCGCGGAGTGTTAGAGCCGAGATGGTCAAGGAAGCAATATTTAAAGTCGGAGGGGAGATTGAATGGCTTAAGAAGAAGCCTATGCAGCTCTCCGGCGGCCAGCAGCAGAGAGTTGCAATTGCTAGAGCGATTGTTGGAAATCCACCTATAATTCTGGCTGATGAGCCAACTGGTAACCTTGATAGAGCTTCAGCTAAAATAGTCGTTGAGACATTCTTAAACTTAAATAAGGAAGAGCGTTCCATAGTTGTTGTGACACATGACCCCGAAGTTGCGAATTGCATGAGAAAAATATATGTGATTAGAGATGGCACTCTTCTCGGCGAGCGTAGAGCTAACCCAAACGAGTCCCTTATTAGTAAGAACGTGTAAAAATGTTAAGATTTGGAAAAATAGCTAAAAAAAGAAAAATATGAGAGTGGATCTGATGGCTGCTAGAAGAAAATTGATGGGTCTAATATTAGTTTTAATAGCTTTATTAGTTGAAAATGTGCTACCATTTAATCCATTAAAGGCTTCTAGTGATCAAGTAAACTTTAGCATAGTTGACGTGACAGTTAGATCCTCATCTGGTTCCCCTAAAGTCTATCCTGGTAGCAGAAGAGCTAGCTTGAGAATTGAGGCTATATATTTAAATGATATGGTTGCGACACTCATTACGGGTCGTTTAAAAACCGTTGAAGGCATAGATTTTAGTGCCGGAAGCAGCTCGTCTACACAAGCGCGGTCGCTTAATGGATCTATCGCTCTTAGAGTTGAGAAGGGCGAACACTTAACTTTTGATTACTACTTGGACATCTCTAAATCTCTAAACCCCGGGAACTACAATCTAATCCTAAACATAACATACCGCTTAGAGAATAGCACTACAATATTTTCTGAGGAGCATAATGTATCAATAACTATATTTAATTACCCGGAAATTCAATTAAGAATTATTGATGCATATTTATCGCCAGTTTCATGCCCAGGGGCGGTAAGTACAAACCTATACATTTTAATGGAAAATGCTGGTGAATCAAATATAGATTCAGCCGATTTTGAAGTGACTCTTCCAGCAAGTTTTACTGTCAGAGAACCAAAAGCAAGGGCAGGCGCTATTAGCAGCAGTGGAAGATTCACTATAACTTTTTCCGGCATTTCGGTGCCACAAAATGCCATAGTAGGCACATATTACGCTGTGGTCTATGTCGATGCTACGATGAGAACTGAGGATAATGTAGACTATCATGCTAGCACAAATATCAGGGTATATTTTGAGATTACGAATCCGCCGAAGGAGGATCCAATAGTAATTTCGGCCGTGTCAGTTTTGTATCAGGGTTCACCAGCACCATTGCTACCATCAGCGAATGGTGCTACGATCAGAATAGTACTAGTTAATAGGCTTCCTGAAACAGTGGGTAGTATGATTGTAACGCCAATGCCACCAAGCGGGGTTACTATGCGGGCCATTTCAGGAACATATACTAATGGAATGACACCAGGTGGCTCATGCTTTATCGATATGACTGTAAATATTGACCCAAATGTTCAGATTGGAAAACTCGTCATTCCAATAAGTATTTCTTATGTTAGAATAGTTTCCGGGGCCTCTTATATATCTGAGCAAGATTTAAGCATTTTAGTTTCTGTTGAAAGTTATCATAGTTATGTCCCCGAACTTTCCCTTGTCTCAGCATTTTGGGGCTCGCCTAACCCGATTCCAGTATATGCAGGTTCGCAGTACGTTCCGCTAACGCTGAGGTTCATTAATGATGGTCGATATGACATTGTTGGAGGAGTAGTAAGGGTAGATTCAGAATTTCTAAGACCAATAAAGAATTCTGAGGCGTTAGCCGCCAGGCTCACCCCCGGATCATATTCATCCATTACCCTTTACTTTGATATAGGCGTTGAAGCAGGAAATATCCCGCTTAATATTACGGCAAATTATGTATTTGATGATTTTGGTGTTCACTTGAATTTTACTAGGAAATTTAAGGTTTATCTGCCAGTTGAAATCTACTCGGCCTTGGATAGTAACCTCATGGTAATTAGTTCAGGTTGGCAGAATAATTACAATGTTTTCCCCAGAACTGAGAATGCAACTTTTCAGGTGACTCTCACAAATAGGGCACCTTTTTCGGTAGGCGGAATAATTCTGTCACTCAGTTTGCCGGAAAATATGTCTTCAAGAGGGGATAAAATTGCAAAAGCATATATCGAGGGGCCGGTAAGGAGCTTAAGCACGTTTACCGCATCATTCATGATCTCAGTTGCAGAGATTCTGCCCGGAAAATATAATGCGACGTTGACAGCAGATTTTATATTGTTATCGGGTGGAGCGGGGATTAGATGCGTTGAAAAATTTGTTTTAACTCTCAGCATTAATGATGACAGTCAAGCTGTGGAATTTGTTAGCTCTAAGTGGTATGAGGGTTCGGTGGGACCTAATACTTATGGTACACACTTATTAATATCCCTAAGGAATAACTATGTGGATAGTATGAGGGGAGCTGTTTTAGAATTAAGTCTTCCAGATGGAATGCTTAATGCTCTAGACAATACATCGCATATTAAAGTGTCTCCTTTATCTGCAGGTTTCCCGGGAATAACGCAGCCATTGCAAACTCAGGACTTAAGCGCGCTAATAAGCACTTATCTAGAGAGTCTTCAGGTAAGCCAAACCCAGACATTTAGCAGAGGCGATACGCTAAC
>JAGTRH010000182.1 GCA_018396795.1 Candidatus Bathyarchaeota archaeon | reverse complement strand
ATGACTATTCTGAGTCAGTCATGAGGTTCCATGCCTACACAGTGGCTTCACTTTGGCTTCTTCACCCTCGTATATGATGAGACTAATGTAAGCTTCACCTTCTTTAAATGAAGGTCCTGGAAAAGCCTTATCTCCGGCAGAGACTTTTTCATCATCTCTACTCTTAATATGGGGGGGCAAGGTATCGATACTTGAACATTTTCACATCGGATCCATCTGTATTTAAGAATACGTCGTAGTACGTCCAGTCTGCAGATGTCAATGTAGACCTTCTGGCAAACTGTGCCACTACTCTCCCTTTGTTTGTGAAGAATTCATGTCCAGCTCTCTCAACATACCTTTTCTGCAGTAGAAGCGGGTAAACTTCATGGGTTGAGGCTTTCACGATCCACATTCTCTGAACGAGGTGTCATGGACCCTCATGGCAGAATAAAACTTCATCTGGGTATATTGGATTTATATTTATATGTGTTATCCATTCACATTCTCCCTAGAGAGGTAAAACCTCCCCTCTAATAGTTTCGAGTCTTAACACTAGGCTTCTAGGTCTACGGTAGAGGTTTTCCAGCATCCCTGAATATATCATTCCAGTTACTGTGCTCGGGTTGACTGTTTCACCGTAGCCAAATGCTAGATAGCATCCATTTCGACTTATCGACAAGTCTACTGGGCGGAATCCTTCTGGAACTGCGTAGAAGATTTCGCGTTCAAATGTTTCAGTATTCGCTAATTTGAGAAGTCTTCCATCCCAATAGTAGGTTTTTGTTCATCGTAGCTTAAGCAACAGGCTTCAACGTTAGCTTCATTGGTTAATTGCGTCATTGTCATTTCTTTAAGATTTATGAGGTAAAGTTGCCACCATCCAGTCCTATTGGAGATGCAGAGCAATTTTTCGCCCTTCTCATCCATCGAATTCTTGGTGAAATGTATGTGTACTGTATGCCCATATCCATCGCTTAAACGTGTAACCTCAGCTCGGGTGTATCCATCACGATGGGTTTTAAAATCCAACTTAAAGACTCTACCAGCATAAGTGTTCAAATTTCCACCATCGTCTAAATATTAGGTTGACGAAGCATAATTAAGCCTTTTCATTTCATGAATTTCAAATCACATTTTTATCGAAACAGTTTTAATAATGTGAACTGTAGACATAGTTGCAGTTTGAGGAAGGCGTTAATAGATGCATGTAATCATCCGTGAAATGCAACCAAATGAGAAAAAAGCAGTTGAAGGACTTTTCAAAGGAAACCTTGGCACAATCGACAGAATTATTTTTCAACTTGCGCTTAACGACGTACAAAGGAAGGCTCAGAAGCAGAACGGGGGTACTATGATCGCAGAATATAACGGTAAGATTGTTGGATCTGTCTCCATGCGAATACAAGTTATTAAAGCTAAACGGATTGGATTCATAGATGCACTGGTTACAGATAGAGAACTCCGGGGGAGAGGTATCGGCGGTTCTTTAGTAGATAATGCTATATTATGGCTGAAGGAGCGCGGATGCGAAGTCATCTACGCTACTGCCGACAGATACAATTCTCCGTCTTGGAACATTTTTATTCATAGAGGTTTCTATCCATATGAATTTCCACAGCAGTTTAGAGATTATGGGCTTAATTTTTTAAGGTTGTGGTTTGGAGAGTTCCATTTCATAGGATTTGGCACATTCTTCCTCAGATGTAATAAAGATCAGGGAAAGTCTTGTGAAACGGGAGGAGGGTGGCATTTACTATTCGCTCTGCTAAGCATATCTGTGGCGTTGTGGATACAACTGCTACGTAGCCGAGGACCTTTAACACTTATTCCAGCCATTTTCGCGGTTGTAGCATTAAGCATTTTAATTCATGAGCTTCCTCAAAAGATTGCAGCACGTAAATTAGGACTTGAAACAACGTTTAAAGCTTGGGATTCGGGAATACTGTTCAGCTGGCTATTGGCATTACTCGGCGGCTTCTTCCCAGCATACGGTTCAACATACGTGAAGCCACTGGACTGGTGGTACGATCCTAAGAAAGACAAGACTGGAGTAATGTTCGCTTTAGGTCCAATATCTAGCTTAGTACTTAGCTTAACTTTTTGGATGTTATCTATTCTAGCAACTGACAATTTACTTGTAGAATCTGCAAAAGTCGGCTATACAACAAGCCTACTAATCGTCATTCTAAATCTCATCCCAATGCAAGCAGCAGGAGGCTTCACATGGGATGGGAAAAAGATACTTACGTGGAACAAGACTGTTTGGACTTTACTCGTTATAGCAACAACGGCTCTGATAATACAGGACGTATTCTTCTAGTGGAAAATGCTGTATAAAGTCTTTTTAACACGGTCTTTCAAGCCTGATGTTTTTCTCCATTATAAATTATGCCGCTTCAAATACAATCTAAGAAATCTTATATTTCTAGTAATCTAGTTCAAATAGGGATTAGCATTGGGCAAGATTGTAAGGGAGGTTTACTATTTTGATGAGCCTGGTGCACAAAATACTGAAGATGTTCTAGAGGCAGTAATGAAATATCTCAAGGTAAATGAAATAGAGTATCTAATCATTGCAAGCACTTCTGGCAAAACGGCTTTAAAGTTTGCAGAGGCTTTGAAGAACAAGAAAATTAAGGTCATATGCGTTTCTGAACCTCCATCAAGGAAGATTTTTGGAGATCAGTGGCCATGCATCAATCCGGAGACTAAAAATAAGTTAGAAGCGTTAGGAGCTGATGTTATTGATCGCATCCCATATAAGTTTCATGATTCAGTACTAGAGCTGGCCAAATGGTATGTTCCTATAGCTGAACATATAGTGGGTGATACGCTGGCTGTTGTCGGTGGACAAGGACTAAAGGTTGCAGTGGAAGCCATGTTTATGGCTGTTCAAGCAGGATGCGTTGAACCAGATAAAGAAGTCATTGCCGTCGCCGGATATGGAGGGGGTGCTGATACGGCGATAGTTGTTAAAACCTGTTTTCCAGAAACCCTTTTCTCCTCTAGCCCTGAAAAACGACTTGAAGTCAGAGAAATCTTAGCAATGGCGAGGAAGAAGAAATGGTGGAAATGGGATGAAAGAAGCTACCTTACAAAGACAGAGGCATAACTTAAGTTCAAACGATAGAGTACGGCAAGACTAATAGGCGCTTAACCGTATAACGGCCTATATGAAACGTTTAACTCCGATATTTTCCCTATACGTATTTCAAATGCGGGGGGTGGGATTTGAACCCACGAAGGGCTACCCCACAGCGGCTCTGAGGATTATGCCTCCTCCTCAGCGCTGCGCCTTAGGCCATGCTTGGCTACCCCCGCTCCATTATCAATAAGCGTCTCCTCCTCTTTTTAAATTTAGCTCTCTTTGAATCTCCTCAAAACTTATAACCGTGGTTTGATTCTTAAAGGATTTATATGGAGTTTGATCTAACCCCTCTTCTAACATCTTTTACACTGGTTTTCCTAGCTGAGCTTGGGGATAAAACTCAAATATGTACGATTATGCTATCTTCAAAGTCCTCAGCCGTCTCAGTCTTCTCTGGCGCTATGGCTGCCTTCTTCGTAGTTGACGGTTTAAGTGCATTATTGGGCGGTGAATTGTTAGGCTTCATGCCTAGAAGTGTCATCGGTTTAGCCGCTGGTT
>JAGTRH010000181.1:1875-3645 GCA_018396795.1 Candidatus Bathyarchaeota archaeon | reverse complement strand
ATCCCGGCGGCCGCACCAGACTTCAGGTTCAGGTTCAAGCGTATTCTATCACTTGAGTAGATAGAATACGCTGGCAAAGATGCCCCTCGAATGGCCCTAGCTCTTAAGGGTATGGTAAACTCTATTGCTTAGTCGTTTGTATGTTAGGAGCAGGATGATCCTTGGCTTGGGTTTGCATTCGCGCATCAGCCTTTTAACTTCGCCAAAGCTGATGCTTCCACGCGGCCATCTGGACTCTACGCCAGCCTCGATCCCATGTTTAACGGTCCTCATCCTTGGACTGCTGCCGTTGGAGCTCACTATCGACCAGCCAGCCTCCGCAAGGTAGCCCATGAGGTTCAGCTTAAATAGCTGGGCCCTCATGCCGCCCTCGCACCCCATTCACCCATCGCTCGATCAGACGACAATCCATTTTGGTTAAGAACTCCAGCGTGGGTGAGGCTTAGCGCCTTCGAGGCCAGCTCCCTCAGCTCAGCCACAACCTCCTCCAACTTTTCCCATCGTTTAATTGGGTTTCCAACACCTTCGCCTTCCATATCTATTCTATCTCTATATAGATTAAGTATAGAATATATACAATAGTATTTAAATATATCGTAAGAGTATAGAGATAGAATAGGTATGGAGGTGCGTTCATATGCCGATAGAGTTCGAAATAAAGGTAGTGAAGGTGGCCGGCAGCCTGAGGATGACTATACCGAAGCCCGTAGCTAAGGCGCTCTCCATAGATGCGGGGGACACGGTCCTCGTGACCATCGACGACAATACGATGCTTGTGAAGAAGAAGTAGAGATACTTGAACCTTTAGGGGCATGGCCATGCCAACGCCCTCCCCATCAATCTCGGAAATGGAGGGGGATATCCACATAAGGCCGCCGAGTTCGCCAAACAAGGATGGGAGGGGAGGAAGGTGTCCGGTCTAAAAGAGGCCCTTGAGCGCTTCAATCGATTGGCTGGGGAGATAGCCGCGCAGGAGGAGGGCAGCTTACGTTTCAAAGCTAGGTTTGTGCCCGTCCACAAGATTGCACAGCAATATTATTGCGAGAAGAAGGTTGAGATGGCATACGTCCACGGGGAGGAAGAGACTCTCGAGATGAAATTGGGGAAAGAGGCCCATGAACTTCTCCTTAAAGATACCGTAGCCGTTAAGCGGGAGGAGCTCTGGCGTAAAATCTATTCTGGAATACCTATTTGCGCTAGGGAAATGCTCCTGCTGGGAAAGCATAATAGCGTAATAATTTTAGGTAGGCGTGGCTGACGCGGTATTTTTCTGTAAGGGCTTACCCCTCTACCTTTTTGAATACAAGTAAACCCGTTCCATTTAGGGATCACCACGTCCAAGCGAGGCTTTACTGCTATCTACTTCACCTAATGGGATGGGACACGTCGAAACTGAAATACGCCTTAATCATCTCACTCGTGGAATGCGAAGGAGATAGGGAGCTGGAGAAGATAGCCCTACACGTGATAAAACAACCTAAAGAAAGGCCCACAGTAGGGCTTCAAAAAGGATGTGAAAGAGGCGATTGACGAGATTGACTGGGCTATAAGCTTCTGGACTGAAGAAAGAACCGCTAAGCCAACCACGAAGAAAGGAAAATGTGCTTTATGCGAATTTAAAGAAATCTGCGAATCATCCCTCATAAAACAAGGTAATTAATGAGGCCCCCCGAGATAAATGCACCTAACAATGATGCTAGTTAAGAGCTATAGCCTTGGTGCATGGCTACTTTAAAGCGTCTTCAATCATGACTGGAGGGGATGAAGAGC
>JAGTRH010000181.1:0-1865 GCA_018396795.1 Candidatus Bathyarchaeota archaeon | reverse complement strand
CGATCTGAGTTAGTAATAAATAAAAACCAATAAAATTATCGCATCCATGGAATTTGCCGCCTGCCAGAATGTTTCTCAAGTGAGCAGATTCATCGTATATTCTAACGTTATTTTATGGCTACTCTGATCCTTAATTTCCTGGTGCTGGAAGGAAGCCTGTTGCTATCGCTGAAGTTACGTTCCGTTGATTAAGAATTCTGTGGCTCGCTCATATGCAATTAAATAATTTAGGTTAATTTCTTTAGACGTTTGGTTCATGGGCATCGCGGCACGTCCTTGCTTTTCGGATGATCTCTTTTAATCTTCTTATTAGCTCATCATAGTTTATTTTCGGCACTCCAAGGAATTCTTCACTAATCCACGTTGTTTTCCATTCTTTCCTCTCTTCAAACAACTCCTCAACTCTGCTCAGGCGAGATGTAAAAGCCATCTTCGCTGCAGATTAGGATTATGAGAGTTTTACCTTCGCTCATGGCTTCCGTCTGCCTTTTGGTAAATCGAATCATAGGCTTGCGATATGTTTTAGGATCATAACGAGATGGCTACTTATGCAACTCCATGACTTAACAGGGTTTATTTCTTAGCTTAAATTAAGCCTATCGATTGATCATATGATGAGTGAAAAGGTCCTTATGCAATTAAATAATTAAGTGAATTCAAAGAGAGTTCTATAAAATATGGTTTTTCGCTTAAATGCTAACTTTGAAAAGCTAAAGTAAGAATAAATTAGGGGAAATATGACTAATACAAGTATCCAAATAATAGAAGGTAAAAGAAAGATGTGCTTAATTTGTATTTCTTTGACTATTAAAATTTTCCAAAAAAGAAGGGGGGTTAAGTTGGACATAATACTACCGGTAATCCGTAGCCAATAGATTCCTGATACCACTTCTTAATCCGTTCTCTACCACGCTCATCTGTTATTTTCTCCCAATCTTTAGCACAAATGCCTAAAGCATCCTTGGCAGTTCGCTTGCCTGTTAATGCTTCATTCACATGTATATCTAGGCTATTCATATACGCGGGTGCACCAGGTATTTTTAAGTATTCAAGGAATGTATCAGCTTTAAAGTATTGTTTATATACAGCGCTTAGGAAGGATTCAGCATCATTTTCATCATAACCTCCAACAGTAACCCATTCCTTTAGATTTCCTGTACCCCATCCTTCAGAAAGTTCTGGAGGAAAGTGTGCCCTCCATCCAGGATCAACGCCGGAACCCCAAATTACAGTAACTGTCTTAAAGAGCACATCCGGCGATGATAGCCATGCAATTAAATGGTACGTAGCTTCTTTATTCTTTGCTAATTTTGATATACAATTAAACCAATTGCAACCAATTATGTTACCACAATAAAGAATTTTATCGAACTTCTTCCATGTATTATTTTCTAAATCCCAAACCTCATAACTTCCTGGGACGGGAGCCGTAAGCAACTTTCCCTTTATTACGGATTTCTTCGGATCCTGCGCCATCCTTGCAATATCTCCCCAATCCCACGTTAATGCTGCATCACCTTTAGATACGAAGAAATCCCATGATGACCCACTATCCCAACCTACCATGGCCTTTGGACCATATTTAGATAGTTTTATAAGCGTCTCTAAGCCCCTAATTGGGCCTGGCATGTTAATGCGCGGTTCCATAGTCTCCGGATCAAAGTGGAAAACATTATGGTATCTATCAACGTTAGGTCCAGGCATTACACTATAACATGCTGCGACAGCCAAATACTTAAACCAAGCTTGTGCTCCAACCTTTAATGATTGAGTCAAACCGTATTCAGGCTCGCCATCGCCATCCCAATCCCAACCATTAAAGAATTCGGCACAATCACGTACCTCGTCCCATGTTGCTGGAGGGT
>JAGTRH010000180.1 GCA_018396795.1 Candidatus Bathyarchaeota archaeon | reverse complement strand
TTTAATGGATAAGCAACATATATTTTTAACAGGTCCACCTAGGATAGGTAAAACAACGGTTGTACTAAAGGTGATAGATGATTTAAAACGTAAAGGCATTAAAGTCGGCGGCATGGTAAGCAGAGAGATCCTTGAGAGCGGCATAAGAACTGGCTTCAAAATAGTAGATTTAGATAGCGGCTTTGAGGGCATATTGGCACATGTGAAACAAAAGAACGGACCTCAGTTGGGTAAATATAAGGTGTGTCTAGAAGATTTAGAGAATGTAGGTGCCAGGGCGATATTGAATGCTTGTGAGTCAGCGGACCTAATAGTCGTTGACGAGGTTGGCCCGATGGAACTTTACTCTGAGGGCTTTAAAAATGCTGTTTTAAGGGCCTTGAATGGCGGCAAAATTCTCTTAGGAACGATACATTATAGAGCTAGGAATTCTTTCACTGAAATGATAAGAAGCAGAGAAGATGTGGAGATAATTGAAGTTACATATGAAAATAGAGGTAGGCTCCCAAAAATAGTAGCTGAAAAAATCTTAAGGAGAATGCATAAGTTGGTGGTTGATTAATGCTTATTTGCGGAATTGATGACGCCGGTCGAGGCCCGGTTATAGGTCCACTTGTAATAGCTGGAATCTTGGTTAATGAGGATGGACTGCAAAACCTTATTCATTTAGGTGTTAGGGATTCTAAGATTCTATCGCCTAAGAGAAGGGAGCATTTAGCTGGCGAAATACTTAGGGTCGTTAAGGATTACAGGGTTATTAAGGTTTCACCCTCCGAAATAGACCGCGTTGTTGAGGCGGGTAGAAGGCTTAATCGATTAAATAGGCTTGAAGCGCGCGTTATGGCATACATCATTAGGGAGCTTAAGCCAGACGTGGTTTATGTGGATGCGTCAGACATATTGCCTGAAAGATTTAAGCAGCATATTCTCGAGGAGGTGCCCTTTCAAGTCGAGGTTATATCTGAGCATAAAGCTGATAAAACGTATCCCGTTGTCTCAGCTGCATCGATAATAGCGAAGGTTGAGCGGGATAGGGAAATAGAGGAGCTTAAGCGCAAGTATGGTGACTTTGGATCCGGTTACGCAGCTGATCCAAGAACCGTGTGTTTTCTGAAGAGCTGGATTGAAAGCCATAGTTCGTATCCAGATTTTGTGAGAAAATCGTGGAAAACTGTGAAGGCTATACTGAAGGATAGAGGCGCTCAGCATCAAAAGAAACTTTTCGATACACAAAGGAATAGAGACAAAGCTAAAGAGAAACGTTGACACTAGTATGTTTGGTATTGGTGTTTGAGAAATGGCGGAGGAGAGAGACTTAATCAAGTTTTTAATGGAGCATGGCGAGGCAACCATAGAGGAAATTTCAATAGCCCTGAATATGCCAAAGTATGGCCCTAACTCAGTATACGCAATGCTATACTCACTTAAATCAAGAAATATTGTCGAGAGGAGAGGCAGCAGATGGGCCCTAGTGGAGCATGAGACCATTCCTGTAGAAGCAACCAAACCAGCGGTAATAGAGACATCGCCGAGCATTGAAAAAGTCGAGAGGGAAAAGAAAGCCGTTAGCGAAACGGCCATAAGCCGTGGAGCTCAATCCGAGGGAGTTGCAGCGGCAATTGAGGCAAAAGCTGAGGTTACTGAAGCACGTTATATAAAGCCGGATAGGCTGCATGGGACGCAAAAATCCCTCAGTAGCGTTAAAACAGGGACCCTTCTAGATACCCTCTTCTATCGATTTGATGATAAACCTTTAGATGGAATCCCAGCCTCTGGACAGTTTATGGTAATAGGGCCTTTAGGCGCTGGAAAAAGCCTACTTGTTAGTGAGATCGCGCTTAAGGCGGCATCTTTTGGACGCAGAGTTCTTTATGTCATCTTCAATGATGTTTGGGTTTCTGAATCTCAAATGTTCGACCTTCAGTCTCGCATGAAGGTTAGGGCGTCATCTCTGGGGTTATATTGGGACGATATTATTGGGAACCTTTTAGTATTAAATCCGCATGAGGTTAACGAGGAACTTTTGGAGGAGTATAACAGAATTATTACCAGTGAAGAAATAGAACTCGCAGTATTAGACCCCTTAAACAGTCTTGAAAAACTCGGCGAGATAAAAGAAGGTGCCCAAATTCTAACCGGTATACTCAATGTTAATAGGTCTCATGGTGTTACAGGTTTCTTCACGCTACATACAAGTTTAGGGCTTAACGAGACGACGCGTCTCTCAACGCTCGATCAATTTGTATACCTCATGGACTGTATTATTTCATTACTTCCAGCTCATTTGATGGCTTCAGGGATTGAGGTCAGCGTTAGGGGCATTGAGCAGATAAGGATTTTACAAATCATTAACTGTCGATTATGCAGTTTTGAAAGTAGGGGGATATTGGTTAACATAACGCGTAACGGTTTAATTCAACCCATTTCTTTATAACGCAAACTCGAAATAGAGGAGCTAGAAAAAAATATTAAGATGATTTAGGTTTCAAGTACTCGATCCTTGTTTGTATTTTGGCTTTCTCCTCGCTATATCCTCTTATTTTCCTCTCGATCTCATTTTTTCTGGATTCGATCTCCCTTCTACGCCTAGACACACTGTTAAATCTAATTTCAAGCTGAGTGTATTTATATTGGTCTCTACAGCGCCTCATCTCTTCAATTACCTTATTTTCTTCATTTAGGGCAGCTGAGTACTCTTCGTCAACCGCTCTCTTCTCGGCTTCTAATTGAGCCAGTGCTTCCTCGACTTTCCTGAGTTCTTCCTTAAGTTTTTCCAGTATTGTTGTCTGTGACATACACGAAAAATTTGCGGCAACCTAAATAAATCTGTCGGAAAAATTAGTTGGCTATTTTCTCGAACCATGATTGGAAAGTCTCTCAAACCATTCTAAGTCTTCATCTTCCATGTTTCTATACTCGCTAATCATTCTTTCAACGACTTCCACCTCTTCCTCAAATATTTGCTTCAGCTCTTCTTCGAATTTTGCGGGATACTTATATGGCTCCTGAATTGTAACGTATAATAGGCCGGAGATTATTCTGCCAACTATTGAAATAATATACATAATCGTCATAGATTCATGGAATCCAAAGCCTAAACCCATTAGTGAATCCAGAGCATAGCCTCCCACGGTTGAGCCAAGGAAAGTGAATGAGCCGGCCACAGCATTATATAAGCTTGTATATGAGCCCCTCATGCTTCTAGGCGATATATCCAGCAGGTAGGCTGATAGAGCGACATCTGAGGCTGCCATTAAAATGCCTACAACGAAATTTACTAGTATTAGCTCGTAGATTGATTTCGCTAATGCGTATATTAACGGGATGAGAAATAAACCCATTCTACCTAGAACTATCAGTGGTTTCCTACCGGTTCTATCAGCCAATCTGCCAGTGAACCTTCGGACGATTATCGCAGTTGAAGCGCTCACAACGCTTAAAAGCGATATTTGGAACATATCGGCCTTAACTACTTTTACGATTGTTAGCGTAAAGAGGGGCCAGGCTAAACCCATTGAGAAGCCTTGGAATATCGAGAGTAAACAGAGCCTCTTAAAATATGGGTTTGTCCTTAAGGCTTTAGTCCATCCGCTAATTGAGAAGACTTCCCCAAACGGCGGCTCCTCTCCAACCTTTAGGACTATGAGCGCTGCGGCAATGTTAAATA
>JAGTRH010000179.1 GCA_018396795.1 Candidatus Bathyarchaeota archaeon | reverse complement strand
GAGTTTAACGGCGGAACAGGTAGTAAATCTCTCCACCTTTTAATCTTGGGCTTCGAAGGCAGTCTCTTTTTAAACCATAGGTCTTCGAACCCGATAGAAAGGGGGAAGGCCCCTGTGGGATACTGCCGGTTTAACAGTCGATCTAAGATCCGCTCTATGTTTATAGGAACCTCGCAGTCGAACCTTAACAGTCTCTTGGCAACCATTAGAAGAAGAAACGTGTCCAGTATCCATTGTGGGTACCCTGTCTTATGAATATGGCATATTAATCCAGTTTCTTCATCTACAAAGCCGGCGAGATGATGTAGAGCTTTTTCCACGCTTTCTAAAAAAAATGTTTTACCAGTCCTTTGATAAAGTTCAAGTAATCCCAAGCTTGTTAGTAAGGAGTAGGTGGTTCTATAGTTTGTGTCGTTGTCAGCGTAGGGGTAGGCTCCTTGGAAAACCCCTTTCTTAACTTGGCAATTCACTATGAATTCTCCGGTTCTCAATGCTTTATCCATAAGCGCCTCATTTGATCCTTCGACGTCTATAAAGGAAAGTATAGCCATCATCGTTAAGCTGTTCTTGTTATGAATATGAGCATAATTTCCATGATATATGCTTTTAAAGGCTCCCGCAGGCTCGTCCCAATTTCTCAGAAGAAAATTAACTATATTGTCTCTAGCAGTCTCTATAAAGATCTCATATTCTTCACCGCCTCCTAAAAGCTTGGATGTTTCCAGCAGAGCATAGGATGGTAAAGCATTGCCCTCGAGAGCAGGTTGGCCGAGGGGTTTCCTGTCAAAGTTAGAATTTCTAAAGACGTGGATGCTTCGGATGTAATTGTTCGCTAAGTATGCCGAAAGCTTTTTAGCTTGAAGAAGCCATTTCTCCTCACCGGTTGCCTTATGCAAACCTAGAAGCCCAAGTATGCAGGTTGACTGAGTCCAGGTGTCTGGGGACAGTATTTTGAGATTATCCCTATGATGGTAAACCACATAGCTGTGCATACCTCCCTCCCGATCCATCCAAGTTTCAAGCCAAGACCAAAGCTTGCTGGCTGCGAGACATAGTTTTTGCATACTGTACCGGGTTTCGTAATAGCTATCAAATAAACATATCGTGTCCAAGAGAGTATAAAAAACATAGGTAGCCTTTAGCTCGCGACTTAGAACTCTTGTTAAACATTAAATGTATGTACGCAAATCTTTTGAATAGCTCATAATTCTTTATAAACAGCCAAAGTTTAATAAGTCATTAACTTTGACCCTAAGGGATCTGAGAATCGGGATACGAAAGGATTATCGACCTTGGTCAGATAGAATAGCTTGGTTAATTGGACTTGAATTCGGATACCCTTTTGAACTAGTTATGGGCGAGCCGAATACTCCAATACTCGTAGAGCCTGATTCGGCTATTTCTAGAGACGTAGACAGCCTATTAAAATACCTTAAAAGTGGAGGTTCTATTCTTATAAGCCATGATTCCAAATTTATAGGAACAGTGGAGCCCCTTGAAGGTTTTCCAGTTACCTTTGGAGGGGTAAAAAGGATTCAAGGTAAAGGTATCGTTAACGTTTTAAACCCTTTAGCTAGATTCTTTCAGTATTATTCTCTAGGGTTAGGCAACGTCTCATTGGATGTTGAACTAAGAGAGACGAAGTGCCCTACTCAGGAGCATATTGTGTTTTACCTCTCAGAAAATGAATTTAACCATCCGCTTTTGATTTGTGGCCAGTTTAAGGCATTAAGATACGCTGTTATAACTTTAGGAGATAAAGATATCGAAACGTTGCGATGTGCACCGCTTATGTATTTGACAGCACTCCATTACTTACTTTCAGACAAGCCTTTCATTAGAAAATCTTTTTGGAAAAACGAGAAAAGATCAGTAGTTATTCTCACGTTTGACTTTGAAGGATTGGCAAAGTACTCTAATATCAAGAGGTATTGGTGGTGGAACCGTTGCTTTGACGAAATCCTACTCAGAATAGGCATCTCACCCATTCTCAGATTTCTTAGAGAAAAAAGGATTCCTTCCACGTGGTTTATGCTTGGAAGCCAAGTCTCTAGCAATCCTCGTATTTGCGAAAAACTTGCCAAGGAAAAGCTTATAGAAATAGCGGGACATGGAGATATGCATCAGGGCATAGACAAGTCTGCGCAACGTTTCGATAAGCAAAGTAGCGAAGTACAGTATCAAAGAATACTCATTATGAAAAAGATGATTGAAGACATGCTTTCAACTAGTATTGAAGGATTCAGAGCACCAGGATTGTATGCTAATGTCGATACGCTTATGGCACTGGAAGATGGCGGCTTTAAGTGGGATTCATCGGCTTCTCCTCAAAGTAATTTGCCTTTCCGGGAGTTTCCTTGGCCATTTAATTACGTTTACAACTGGGAAAAAGGGGAGATGGGGCGATTGGTAGAAATCCCTGTTCAAGCTCCTTGGGATAGGTGGTGTCCGCTTCATAAGCGTTTCCATTCCACTGAAGAATATGAGAAAGAGATTAGGCAAGGATTTGAAGATATGCTATTTATTGGCGGCGTTCAAGTATTGCTGATTCATCCATACGAATTGCTGAAGTACCCGGGCTATTGGAAAGCCGTTGAACGTCACGTGGAACGTCTGCTTAAAAAAAGCGATGTTGAGATAACGACTTGTGGAAAGATAGCTCAAGACTGGATGCAAAGAGACGAGATGCTTATACAGGCCTCATTCGACGAAAACAGTAAATTAGTCCATGTGAAAGTAGAGAATGGGCAGCCGGGTTTAACGCTCTTCGTTCACATACCAGAACAGCTAAGAATAAGAAGGATAGTAAACGATGCTGGGACGCCTATTCCCTATACTCTTTGGTCCGACTTAGGTGGAGCGGTTTTTAGTGTTAAGGCAAATACCGAAGAATTCATGATCCAGCTTGAGCCTAATCCCAGCTAATATGGCTTCTTTTTATGTCTTATTCTGTTAACCCTATAGTTTCGTTCCCTCCTAATTTCATGCGCAGTTGATACAATGACACGAACCGAAGTAATTAAAGCGAGGATAATTAAAGCTATACTTACAAAAGGATACAGAATGTCATTCAGGATTCGGGATGCTGGATGAAGTACCTCAATTTTTATAGGTGTGCTCCTTGCCGGTTCATAATAATTGTTATCATCTATTAGCGAGACCGCGTCATATTTGCCTGGGCTTAACCTAGATATAATCGCCGCATATGTGCCGTTCTCATTGGTTTTAGCCGGAACCGATATTGTTCCTGTTTCTCCAGAGACCAGTATTGTCAAATCCATATTTTTAATGGGTTCACCATTAATTGTGGTGACAATACCGCTAAAGAACACTGGCTCACCTGAGCTTGCTCTCGTGCTGTTTGAGCTAAGGGTGATCGTGACGCTTGCCCTCATAACCCTTAGCGTCAGATTGAACGTACTCCCAAAGTAGAAGAAATCTTCCTTACATAATACTCTTATGATATATTCATCCGGAGCTAACATAATTCGTACGATGTGAGAAAACTCTCCTGTTTCATTCGTGCTGAACGTTGTCATGTTGATTTCAGTTCCGTTTTTAAGCATCATCGTAACCAAGATATTGGCTTGGCGCGGTGGCGATACTGAACCATTAATGAGAATAGTGTCACCATACTGGATTGATGTAGGAGTCACGTTGGCCACTAGAAAT
>JAGTRH010000018.1:10626-13167 GCA_018396795.1 Candidatus Bathyarchaeota archaeon | reverse complement strand
TTGGGAGCGTCGCCTCTCAGGAAATACGCTAAAATTGATAGGGATGTTAGAAATGTTTCCCCACCTATATATGAGGCTTGGTGGCCATTAAAAACTTAAGTATTACACTTTTAAAGATCTCGTAAACACTAATCTTTAATGAACTCTAGAAGAAAATGGAACTTAATAAATCTATGGATAAATCATTTTTCGGAGTCAAGGTAAGAGTATTCTCTTCACCGGCTGTTTGGCTCATGGTTACAACGGCACCTGGATTAGAGGATGTCGTTTTAGATGAAGCATTTGAAAAACTTAATGTTCTTGAGGGAGAAGCCAGATTCTGTAATGTTGGTGGGAGAGTAGCCCTTAAAATACCTGAAAATCAGGTTAAAAAAGTATTCACACTAAGAAGTATAGAGCATGTTATTCAGCTCATAAGCGTCTTTGAAGTCAAGGGAGACCTAAGCGGGCTTAATCAGGTGTATAATCACATTTATAATCTCGACATTCCATTAGGATCAACCTTTAGAGTTACATGTGAAAGGATTGGGGAGCATAAGTTTACGAGCATAGACGTCCAAAGGGTGGCTGGCCAAGCAATTGTCGACAAGTATGAACGGAAGGTTAACCTCAAGAACCCAGAGACAATCGTTAGAGTTGATATTGCATATAACATGTGCATTGTTGGATTGCAAAAAACAAGAACGTCTCTTAGAATTCGTTACCCAAGGGTTTTTCAGCATTATTCTGCACTAAATCCTATTATCGCGTACGCGATGTTGAGACTTGCTAAAGTTAAGCCTGGAGATAAGATTTTAGATGCCTTCTGTGGTGGAGGAACAATACTTATAGAGGCAGCTCAAGCATGGGATAACTTGGAACTTGTAGGGATTGATATAAGCCAAAAAAGCATTAGGGGTGCTTGGATGAACGCTGAGTCCGCCGGGGTAAAAGATAAGGTTAAATTCATCGTCGGAGACTCAAGAAGGCTTGAAGGACTTTTACCAAAAGAATGGAAAGCTGATAAAGTAATCTCAAACCTTCCTTTTGGTATTAGAAGTGGCAGAGTTAGGGTTTTACCTGAAATATACCATGATTTTTTAAGATCACTTAGATCATTTTTAAAGGAGAGCTCTAGAGTCTGCTTGCTCACGGTTCACAAAGATCTTCTAGAAAATATTAGTGTAAAATTAAACTATAAAGTTCTGGAAAGTAGGCAAATAGTTTATGGCGGGTTACAAGCATGGATAATTCTTCTGAAACCAGCTGAGAGTACAATGAACTAGGATTCAAAATCGCCAATAGATATATGCGTCCGAAGAATCAATTTTTATTGTAAATCTATAAAGTATTATTTGGTGGGATACTTGAAGCTTATAGGTAGAGTTGCGGATGGTGCAACAGAAACTAAAGCCAGGCTCATTTTGCTCAAGGATATGGAAAATTCTGTCATGGCAGAGGAATTAGTCTTAATTAAAAATGGAGGAGAGAATGACCGAATAAATGAAATAATGGGCGTTCTGAGGGAAGGTCTCGGCAAAAACGAATTCTTAAGCTACACATCTTATAGACCAGATGTAGCCTACTTAAGGCATGGCGGTGAACCCTCAGGGGTTAGAGAAGTATACTCTTTTGCCATAGAACCCATAGGGGTCGTAACTAATGAAGGTATAGAGCCAAATAGGGCTATAATCCAACCTAGATCGCCGGTTTATCTACTTGAAGACCAAGATAATCCATTTGAATGGATTATTAAGGGACGTGATGTCATATTTTCGGATGCATTCTTAGAGGGTCATCCCTCGTGGAAAATTCCTTTCGATAAAACCTTTTTACCATATCACGTTGGCGTTTATGGAAGCACTGGATGCGGCAAATCATGGTTTACAAGATACATACTTGTTCCGCTTTATAGAAAAGCCGGCTACAAAGTGCTCATACTCGACTGGAGCGGAACGGATTACGTACCCCTGTTAGATAATGATAAGGTCATCAAGATATCTGAAATAGCACTTGATGAGGAATCGATTTTAAGCTATTTCCAAGATAAAACCTTCGGCTTTGGAAGAAATGATGTCGTCAAAGATTGCTTTGATGAATTTCTGGATGGATGGGCATCTAAGGTTAAGGAGGCATATCTTAATTCTGATAATCCAGCTGAATACTTATATGAAGAACTAAAAGCATATATTGAGAATGCAGCGTCAAGTATAGAGAGAAAGGATTCTAGAGCAGCAGCGCAAAGAGTATACCGAAGAATATTTAGGAGACTTAAACCCTCAGACCTATATCCGGTTATGGGCGTTTTAAGTATAGAAGAACTCTTTCAAGAGATTGAGCGAAAAAACACGTTAGCTATTGATATGGGCGGAGCTTTGACAGAGGCTAAACTAGGTTTCTTTCTATCGCTTTCAAAACACTTATACGGTCTTATGGAGTCGGGAAAAAACCTAGGTTTAGCTCTTATAATAGATGAGGCGCCTCAGTATGCACCTTGGGATGCCCGTGGAATACAGGCTGAAACATGTGAAATGATAAAGAACCTGGCAGCTTTAGGCAGAA
>JAGTRH010000018.1:0-10616 GCA_018396795.1 Candidatus Bathyarchaeota archaeon | reverse complement strand
AAAGCGCATGCTAAATCTAACACTTATAGCGCAGGGGATAAAAGGTGAAATAGGTGTAAACGCAGCTGTCAGGAGAAATTTAAATACGCATTTCTTTGGCAGAATACATCCGCTAGATGCAAGCGGCGAAGGTGGTGCATCAGAGTGGCTATCACCCTACGGAATATCAGCAAACCATCTATTACAGCTTAAGCCCGGAAGATTTTATTTCGCGGGAGCAATGAACCCATCACCGGTGCCGCTCCTCATCACATATAGACCTGCGACCTAGGAGTGAAAAAGTATGGCTGAAATAATTGAAGAGCTTCCAGAATGGATTAGGCTTCCAATCGACCTGCAGCACGAATTCTTCAGGTTAGCTGAGGAAGAGGCGGAGAGGTTAATTAGGGTGATCAGAGATATCGACGAAAAATTAAAACCCCTTAGAGCTGAAATTTCCCCGCACATACGTTCTTTTCCGAATCAAACTAAAAAGTCCGTTATTGCGGCTGTTGATAGCTCTAGGTCACCGAGGCTTAGCGAAAGGCTTGGCGTAAGATACGGCGTCTTCGCCACTGGAATAGTCTACTTGAAGGGTACAGAGAGAAGAAGCGAAAGGTTTGAGCCTGGAATATTTAGGAGAAAACAAGCTTTATCACAAGATGAAAGTAAACTTTTTTTCCAGATCTTAACAACCTATTACGAAAGAAAAATGGCGCTAGAGGCTCTGAGAGAATGCGACATACTCTTTATAGATGGAAGCTTCTACGGCTTCATATATCCGGCACTAGACATGAAGAAACTTGGGCTTTTAGAGTCAAAGGAAAAGGAGAACCTTTTAAGAAAGGTCTTCGATTACACTGAGGAGCTTAGGAAGAGCGGCAAAGTTTTAGGGGTTATTAAGAGGAGTCATACCAAAGCCCTTGGCGGGTACATGTTTTTGAAATCTGGAGAAAAAGGGTTCGTAAATATTATTGATAAACATATACTTTCACTAATATTGCCGGAGCAATCCTTCTTCGAATATAAAAGCATTTTAGGTGATCAACTTACGGCTATTTACACAGGAATATCTCATCTAGTTTCAAGGGGAAAACATAGTGAAGACCTTAAGAAGGCAGCTGAAGAGAAAACCTACAAGCCATTTGAAGAGCTAAATTTTTCGAAAGATGGATTTAACAGCATGAGAAGAGCACAAGTGAGATTCTACAGCGGGCTTCCACCTTGTGAACTAGAATACCCCTCAACAATTAACCTTGAAGATGTACTCTCAGAGAATGAACTGTTCAGTGAAGTCACAAATTTACCTCTGGCATTAGACCTAGTAGATAATCTGGTAAATATCTCTTCAAAGTTCACTGAGGAGTTTGTTTCAGAAATCGAGGGCAGGGTTCTAGAGGGTATAGTTGAAAGTGGTGGAAACCTTGAGTCTATAAAGGCCTTCTTTTCGTTTCTAAATCCCCAGAAGCCATTTTAAGGACATTAAAATCAAGTTTACGCTGAAAATTTTCATTGCTTTTGGAAAATGTTAAATATCATATGCCTATTAACGCTAATCATTTAAGGGGGTATTCCTTATGGAGGTATTTAAAGTAATATCCGAAAGGAGAAGCATAAGAAAATATAGAAGGGACCCTATACCTGATGAGGTCTTAGAAAGAATCTTGGAAGCTGGTAGGCTTGCGCCATCGGCGGCTAATAGGCAACCATGGTATTTTATAGTAGCTAGAGATGCAGATGTTAAAAACAGACTCGTCGACGCATGTAGAGGTCAAAAGTTTGTAGGCGAAGCTGGGGCAGTGATAGCCATTTTAGGCGACCCAAATGCCTCCAGATGGTATAAGCAGGATCCTTTCATTGCAGCAAGCTTTATGACGCTTGAGGCGTCTGAAGAAGGATTGGGTGTATGCTGGATAGGGGCATTTGAGGAGGAAAAGGTTAGGGAAGTACTAAAGATACCTGAAAATCTCTCAGTGGTAATACTCTTAACCCTAGGGTTCCCAGATGAAAAACCCTTACCAAGACCAAGAAAACCCAGAGAAGAAATAGTCTTTCTGAACGAGTACGGCAAAGTTTACACATTCAAAACTTAAAATTTTTAAGCTATATTTTCTTAATAGCGACAAATCAATTAATTCATTTCTAATTTTTCTGTTAAATCAGAGATGGTGTAGCTAATAGATTTAGGCGCCTTATTGCAGCTTTTCGGCCAAACGTATGTGTGCTCTTTATTATATGATGCGAAATTTAGGTGAATAATATTCCTAATAGAAGTTTCAAAAGAACTCTACCACTTTTGAAGGGTCTACCTCCCACCCTAAGGCAGAAGTGAATGTAATGATTTTTCTTCGAACCTTTATTGCGAATTAATGAATAATAGGACTGAAGTAATATTCAGAAACTTAAACTAGCAGAATAACTAATACACTCCAGGAAAAATAAATGCAATAAGTTATTTAAATCCTCAATTAAAGCGTAAACTCGTTGGTGAACGTAATATGAAAATACTTGCTGGAACAGATTTTCATGGTTTTAGGCCAGCATTCGAGTCATTCGCTGAGGAAGCAAAGATGCAAGAAGTAAACCTCGTAATTTTAAGTGGTGACGTAACCAATTTTGGCACGGTGGATCAGGCGAAAAGTCTTCTCTCAATATTATTAAAAACGGATATACCGGTTTTCTTTGTTCCCGGAAACTGTGATCCACCATCACTTATAAATTTAAACCTTAATGGTTTAAAGTGTACGCACGGTGTCGGCGTATCTTACGGCGAACTATCATTCATTGGCATCGGTGGAAGCCCGATAACGCCGTTCAAAACCTTCTTTGAGATGAAGGAAGATGAGATAGCCGAAATACTTCGGGGATGCATAAACAGCCTTGGCAGTGAAATTAAGAGACATGATGTAATCTTGATCTCACATTCTCCTCCAAAAGATACTAAACTAGATAGAACTTCCTTTGGTATGCATGTAGGAAGTGTAAGCATAAGAAAATTTATTGAGGAACAAAAACCTTTAATGGTAATATGCGGACATATTCATGAAGCAAAGGGTAGAGACAGTATAAATAATACCGTCATTGTTAATCCTGGTCCAGCTAAGCAGGGTAGTTGCGCGGTTATCATGGTGAAAGAAAGAAAAGTGGAAATTGAATTTCGTTCTTTAAGGATCTAACATACGTCACAATTAAATTCAAAAAAGCAAACATTAATAAAGAAGGTTTATATTGATGGTTTCTAATTCTCTGCCGAGGTGTCTGCTTGGCATTAGAGAAAGGAGACTTCGTGCTGGTAGATTACGTCGCTAAAGTTGCCGAAACTGGTGAGGTCTTCGATACAACGCTTGAGGATGTTTCAAGAAGAGAGGGGATATATCAAGAGGGTGGAATATATGAACCTAAACTCATCGTTATTGGAGAGGGATGGGTTCTGAAAGCTCTCGACGAAGCCTTACTGAACCTAGAACTAAATAAGACGGCCACGATAGAAATTCCACCTGAAAAAGGTTTTGGGAACAGAGATCCCGAGAAATTAAAAATGTATCCTTTAAGGAAGTTTATTGCCCAAGGTATAACTCCAAGAGTTGGTATGAGGGTTGAAGTAGAGGGAAAAGTCGCTACGGTTCGCGCAATAGGCGCTGGCAGGGTTCAGCTGGATTTCAATCCACCATTAGCTGGCAAAACCCTAATCTATGAGATTACAGTCAAAAAGAAGCTTGAAACCCTTGAGGATAAGATTAAAGCCTTAATCCACCGTAGAATTCCTCAAATAGATATTGAAAAGTTCTCTCTAGAAATTGGGGATGATAGTATCGCGATCAATCTACCGGAGGAAGCTTTTTACATCGAAGGATTGCAGATTATTAAGCGGGGAATATTTTTGGACGTACAGAAGTTCTTTCCAGAAAAGAGAATTGTACGATTCATTGAAGTCTTCAAGAAGGAGGGGGCACCCTCTTCAGCAGCACCTTCACAAACTGCAAACCCTTAGGGCATCTAAGTGACTCATAAACTTCAATAACCTCGCATCGATCACTATCTTTCAAATGTTCCGGAGAACATAAAGCGGCGTTCTCGCATCCATGTTCATCGCATTTTTGCGGATGAAAAGTTAATATAACGTTTTTAATCGCTTGCTTAGGATCTATTGCCGCTAAAACTTCAGATTCAACAACCTCAACGACGCGCATCTCAATGTCATACATTTCGCATTTTAAAATTTTATCACGTAAACTAATAACTCTATATACTCGTCCGCTCTCCAAGTTTTTAACGCAAATATTAAAATACTTACATTCATTACATTTCGAACCGGATCCCTTATGAATGAAAGATTCACCTACCTTAGCCTGACCGACACCTAGCAAAGTGATTATAATCCTTTCTCTTTTTTCCGTTTTACTCATACGTTTAATTAATCACTCCAGTCTCCTTAGCTAAAGATCGTGCGCGCTCATAATTTAATGGTTTCTCGCTGAGAATTGTATACCGGTCGGGGCGAATCTCAGGCGCTCTCACTAAAGCTTCAATAATATACCTTGGTTCTATACCTATTTCATTAGCTGTGACTGGGGCTCCAACCTTTCGCAATGTTTCCTTGATTGAATTCCAATCTAATCCATGTAGCAAAGCCATCATTATTGCTCCAATTCCACATTGCTCTCCATGTAATGCTGGCTTAGGTGCTATTAGGTCGAGGGCATGGCTGAATAGATGCTCAGAACCGCTGCATGGTTTGCTGCTTCCAGCAATACCCATTGCTATACCGCAACTAACGAGGGACTCTAGGAGCGCTCTTAAACCCTCCTCCGAGTTTGGCTTAATTAGATTCGAATGCTCAACTATGTGCTGTGCGCTCATTAAAGCTATGCTTGCCGTATACTGTGCATAATACTCATTTCTTCTCTCGTGAGCAAGCTTCCAGTCGCGCGTTGAAGTGAACTTTGCAATAACATCTCCGCAGCCGCTTGCAATAAAACGGTATGGTGTTTTAATTATAACTTCTGTGTCCGCAATCACGGCGATTGGCGACTGAGCTAAAATCGAATAAGGCTTACTTAACCCTTTTAAGGAGGCGAAGGGACTTGCTATTCCATCATGAGATGCTGTTGTTGGAATACTTACGAAGGGAACACCTTGGCGTGCTGAGCTGAGCTTTGCTATATCTATTTTCGCTCCTCCACCTACACCAAAAACGACTTGAGGTCTCAGTTCCTTTATTTTCTCTTCAGACAACTCTACATCTCTAATTGTAGGTATATTAGATGTTATTATATGCTCACTGACCTCTAACCCCTCACTCTCAAGTATATCTTTAACTCTTCGACCCGCTACTTCAAAAGTGCTCTCTCCAGCAATTATTAGGGCTTTTCTAGTAAAGCCTAGATCATTGCATACTGAGCCTACCATCTCTATACTTCCTCTCCCAACAATTATCTCTCTAGGCAACTGCATACGATGAATTCTTGACACCAACGATACCAGCTCTTGAAAAACTATTTTCTAGGTTTTACATAAAAATTAAATGCATTAAAATGTTTCTAATAATTCTGCCAAATTTATCCGAACGATTTAAATCTAAGTTCGTATTAATTCTAATGTGAATATACGCCGCCCTTAAACCACGAGTATTTCAGTGGAAAAGGGCGGATAACGGGACTGGTTTATTGAGGCTAGTGACAAGTTTTAATTAAATGATTTGGAATTTCGATGCGTCTAAAAGAAAGGAGACTTGACAAATTGCCATCAAATGAGAAGAATAAAACCGAGATCAGACAAATAATAATAGAGCACATCCCTAAGGAAGCTGAGATAACTCGAATAGAGTTCGAGGGTCCAGCGCTAGCTATCTATGCGAGAAAACCAGAGATACTAATAGAGCAAGAGCACATAATTACAAACATTGTCAACATTATAAAAAAGAGAATAGTTCCTCGCTCAGATCCATCTGTGAGACTTCCCGAGAAGGAAGCAGAAAAAGTAATAAATGAATTGGTGCCAAAGGAGGCCGAAATAACAAACATAGTTTTCGACCCACCCTTAGGCGAAGTGATAATAGAAGCTAAAAAACCAGGGCTCGTTATAGGGAAGAACGGCTCAACCCTTCAAGAAATAGTTCTTAGAACAAGATGGAGACCACGAGCTGTAAGGAGCACGCCTAAACCATCGAAGATAATGACGCACATCCAACATTCACTTTACAGTAGCAGTAAAGAAAGAGAAAGAATACTTCGTAATGTTGGCGAAAGAATATTTAGGCCATTGCTTTATGAGATTGGCGACGTAAGAGTAACAATGCTTGGGGCCGCAAGAGAAGTTGGCCGCTCTGCTATTCTCATCCAAACAAGAGAAAGCCAAGTCCTCTTAGACTGCGGGATAAATCCGGGCTCAACGAAACCGTTTGACGCCTTTCCAAGACTTGATGCATTAGAATTCGACATCGAATCCCTGGACGCCGTGGTTATAAGCCACGCCCATCTAGATCACTGCGGCCTTCTGCCGTACCTATTTAAGTACGGATATGACGGCCCAGTTTACTGTTCCGTTCCAAACCTCAGCCTCATGACTCTACTGCAACTAGACTATTTAGACGTTTTATCTAAGCAAGGCGTTCCGTTACCATACGACCAGAAGGATGTGCGCGAAGCTGTATTGCATACGATTCCTTTACGTTACGGAATTGTCACCGATATAGCGCCAGATATACGGTTGACTCTTCATAATGCTGGGCACATACTTGGATCTTCAATAATCCACCTACACGTGGGTGAGGGATATCACAATATTGTATACACCGGAGACTTTAAGTATGGTAGAACAATGCTCTTAGAGGCTTCGGCTGCTGAGTTCCCGAGAGTTGAAACTATTATAACTGAGAGCACATATAGTGCCCCAACTGATCTTATGCCCTCGAGAGCGGACGCTGAAAAGAATCTTATTTCGCTGATAAACGAAACTCTTGATAAAGGTGGAAAGGCGATAATTCCCGTACCAGCCGTCGGCAGGGCACAGGAGATAATGCTCGTCATAGATGAGTATATGAGACGAGGCGAGCTTAAAGAAGCGCCAGTATTCATTGAGGGGATGATCTCCGAATCTACAGCTATACACATGGCCTTTCCAGAATATCTCTCAAGGGAAGTTCGAAACAAAATAATTAATGAGGGCATTAACCCATTTGAATCCGAATATTTCACCATAGTTGAGCATCCAAGCGCCAGAAGTGAAATAATTGAGGGGGAACCATGCATAATACTAGCTACGGCAGGAATGCTTGAAGGAGGCCCAGTAATAGACTACTTCCAGAATTTAGCCCATGACGAAAGAAATTCACTAATATTTGTTAGCTACCAAATTGAGGGGACTCTAGGTCGAAGAATACAGAAAGGTGCGCGTGAAGTTTCAATAGTGGATCAGGAGGGAAAAATTAAAGTTATAAAAGTCGGCTTGAGAGTTCACACTGTTGAGGGTTTCTCCGGGCATTCAGATAGAAGGCAGATAATAAATTATTTGCGTAGAATAGCGCCGAAGCCAGAGAACATAATTATATGTCACGGTGAGAGAAGCAAATGTTTGTCTCTCGCCGACTTCCTACGTAGAAAGTATAAAGTTAATGCTGTAGCGCCAGACATCCTTGAAACAATAAGGTTGCGATGAATAAGCAGCAAAGATTACGTAGGAACCGTGCTGGTAGTTGTCGGAGATTTTTCCTTCCATATTTGGACGTTTGGTGGTGTCAGAACTATTCGTTCTTCGCCTAAACGAGCAATATCGCCGCCTATAGACTCAACGAATTCGCTTAGCTCGCTAATAGCACGTTTAACATCTTCAATGCTTTTCTCAGCTAATGGTTCAACTTTAATTATCAAAATGTTTCCGGATTTAACTTCACTTTTAATTTTCTCTAAATCATCAAGTGAATGTAGAGATAGCGCCCTAAGGTAGATTTTGCTGGAAGCTGGAGGATACATATTTGTTGGAGGCATCTGTTCTCCCCCCTTTTGTTCTTCAGTCTTCACCTCAGCTTTCTCTCTTCTTTTGCTTATGAGCTTCTCGATTAATCTTCCTAAATCTGGATTGGTCACTTTGCGTCCCCTCTTAAATACGCATTAAGCCTCAAACTTAGAATTGTTCCTTTCAAGTCTTAACTCTTTCGTTTCCCAAAATCTCTCTCGATATTCTCCAGACTTGATCTCCAACATGGTGTATATTCTCAAAAATCTTCCCATGCCTAAGTTTTCTTGCATCCCTGGAGTTTAAGAGGGCCTTAGCTATGGCAATTGTCTTCCCATGCTTCTCATCTAACACCGCGACTAAATCTCCCTCCTCAAATTCACCCTCGATCTTAACTATGCCAGGGGCCATTATGTCAGCACCATTACATATATGTGGAATTGCACCCATATCAACAATGACCTTCGAAAGCTGCTGAACCAAATCTTCACATAATAATGTTGGTATAAGGTCGTCTTTAACCTCAATTAACAACGGTTTTCCGTTAACGATGAAAACTTTTCTCTCATGAAACTCAACAACTTCTATTTTAGGTTTAACACCAAAAGTCCGCTCAGGACTTTTATTAAACTTCTCAAATAATCTCTTGAAAAGAGCTTTCTTCTCGCTTTCCTTAAGTGGATACTGCCGCTTAATTTTATTCATAGAATAAAATTAGCATAACGCATATAAATTCGCATCTTCTCTTAGAAAGTGTGAAGTCAATCAATTAAAGGTTGTGAAATAATGGCGACTCAAATACTTGAAGAAAGCCTTGGAAAGATTGTGCTAATAAAACTCAGGGGTGGAAAGAGTATAAGAGGGAGACTTCAAGGATTCGACCAGCATCTAAATTTAGTCCTTGAGAAGGCTGAAGACGTAACCGACGCCGAAAACGTTAAAGAGCTCGGCTTAATTATAGTTAGGGGTGATAATGTTATAATGATTTCCCCCCCTCCAAGGTGAAATAAATGACAAAAGGTACTCCATCCTTTGGGAAAAGAATGGGAAAAACTGTTCATATAAGATGCAGGAGATGCGGTCGTCGAGCATATCATGTTAGAAAAAAGAGATGCGCAGCATGTGGTTACCCAGATCCAAAAATAAGAAGATATTCCTGGCAAACTAAAAATCTACAAAGACAACGGTTAATTTAAGTCCTGTAATAACCTGCAAATCTAGGAGAAAAGAATTTAAATAGCGTAGTTCTGAAGAATAAGGAAAA
Source organism: Candidatus Bathyarchaeota archaeon (assembly GCA_018396795.1). The sequence goes on along the minus strand of JAGTRH010000018.1, from coordinate 1,420 downwards.
CCAGTGAGGCCGAAAGATTGGTTGGAAGAGCTAGAATAAAGCTCACGAGTACAGACTCCAAAAAGCTTGATGAGATATGTAGTGAGCTTAAGGCTATAGCTGAGAAGGCTGGAGTAAAGGTTTCAGGTCCAATTTCATTGCCAACAAAAAGACTTAAAGTGCCAGTAATGAAAAGCCCATGCGGGGAGGGAACTAAGACGTGGGACAGATGGGAGATGCGGATACATAGGCGTTTAATTGATATAGATGCCGAGGACCGTGTTATGCGTAGAATTATGCGTATGAGGGTTCCAGAGGAAGTTTACATAAGCATAGAACTAATTTAAATGTAATTATATTGTTTGTAACCAGGATCATTTAGTGTGGCTTGGTATTTCTACACTTCACGAGACTATTAAAATAACTATAACCATCATCAATGATAAGAGAAATACTAGAGCCCAGAGATATTTATTCCACCAGAAGATTTTTGCTCCATCTAAAATGCCAAAGGGTATTAGATTAAAAAGAGATACATAAGCATTAACCATTGATCCCCAAACAGAAATAATCCTAAGTATTAAAGAATTGTATGAAAAGCCTAAAACAAAAAATAATGCGGAGAGCACTATATTTATTACAGGTCCGGAAAGCGCCACCCTGCCCATCGTTTTTCTACTGGCTTCACCAGATACTAAGACTGCTCCCGGTGAAACAATCTTAATTATCGGTGAAAAAATGGAGATAAAAGTAATAATCACACCTATAAGCGATAACCTAAACTCAGCCCATAATCCATAATATTTAGCTGTAAACTTGTGCCCAAGCTCATGTGGTATAAACGCTGATGCAAAAGTAAATGTTAACAACAATATTGAGAGAGGATTTGATAGGCGTACCTCAATAATTGCTACAGAAAGACCAACCAACATAACCATTATTGTACCTAAAATTAAATGAGCAATTTCAGTACGACTTGATAAACGGGAAAAATACCTAGAAAACGTCTTCCGGTAAAAAGGCAATCTAACAACTTCATCCCGCCTTTCAATTTCCTCATATATAGATGGGCCTCTCTTAATACCTTGACACGCATGAAACTCCGGCAACCTATGTTCAGCACAGAAGTATCCACCGCAGAATGGACACCTAAAGGGGAGATCAACATTCGAACCACAATACTGGCACTTCAACTTAAATCCATCTTCCTATGCAATTAACGTTAAGAATATTTCCAAGGAAAATCATAAATCTTTATTGACTTAACCAGCAAAAATAAATAGGACTTAACTCCGGAGATCAAGCAATACGCGCGCCGGGGTGGCCGAGTGGATTAAGGCGCAGGCCTTGAGCCGTAGAGCGACGAGAAAGCCTGTGGCCCATTATGGGCCGCATGGGTTCGAATCCCATCCCCGGCGCCAAACACATGAGTTTGGACGAA
>JAGTRH010000178.1 GCA_018396795.1 Candidatus Bathyarchaeota archaeon | reverse complement strand
TGAGTGAACTACTATACCGATTGTTATCGAGCCTTTTAGATATATACGGCCATATGAGCTATCGGCATCTAAAATCGCCACTAGGTCGCCCAACCTTAAATCGCCTAGCCCATACTCTCTAACTATTGATTCATCGAAGAGTTGAATGTCATAATCTCCGGAATATGTTTGGTCAGCACCTAGCCCAGAACCCATAATAGACGCTGGAATTATATGGGTTACTGGAACCTCAATCTTATCATCAACGGGTTTCATCTGGATTGCCTCAAGAAAGCGTGGATCAACATTCATGACTTTAATCTCGGGGTAATCAATTAATTCCAAGCCAACGCCAAAGGCTTTTATGAGAATTTTGTCTCCAATTAGCATTTTATCCAAGATTTCAGGTGGAAAGTCAACGAGAACATGCTCTATCCCTCCGTGCTTTCCGGTTACAATGCCCTTAGCACCCTTAGCATCTCCTGAGACAACGATGGCCTCATTTCCTACGCATGCCAGGATGTTTAATGCCATGTTAGCGTCATCACTCTCTCTATTCCTAACGCTTACCCCAGGTTCAACATGATCGGCAGCCCAGCCAGTAGCTAAATCACCTACTCGAATATTGTAGGTTATTCCGCCAACTCCAGGGAGAACAAGCGGTTTACCCTCGGAGGAAATTCTATATGGAGACCTACGGAAAACTGGGCTTGAAACCTCGCCCATTACAGATATTTTAACAAGCCTATCAACATTGGTTCTAAACATACCAAAACATCCTCAACAAGAAATTTAAGCCTAAAATAATGATTTATCTTTTATGTAAAGATTTGGATTTCCCTTCAGTTGTCCATGTATAGAGATAGCGGTTTTATGCTACCTCAACGTTTCTTGTGGCCACAACATTAACTCCTAAACCAAGAAGATCCGTAATCACAGCGTCACCCACTTTAATTGGAGCTTTAACTACTACCTTTGAGAGAAACTTCATCGCTTCAGGTATCAGGTTTTTAGGTATCGGCTCGGAGGACTTAACTGATACAACCGGTAAGTTGCCACCCACAACTTTAATAACCGTTATTAATGTACGTTTTGGGTCTATTTCATTCTGGGCGTAAATTACTCCTCTAGAACATCTATTACCCTCAATCGAAGTTATTTTGCCCCCTTCGAGTAGCACCTTAAGTTTACATCCCAATGGACATATGATGCATGTGAACTCTAGTATTAGAGTACTCCCTCTTACTGGCTTCATATCTTACACCTTTATAATATTAACTGTTAATTTTTCGCCACATATTTTAAGGAAATCTCTAGACGGTATCTTTAATCTGAGCATTTCTGGTGGTCTAACGATCGGTAGCTTAAAAGAACGATCGATTTCATCAAATCGTATTAAAACGTCTTCCTCCGGTTTACTAACTCGTCCATAAAATATGACATCCTGGAGGCCGCTTACCATCTGAGGGACTATAAGCCTTACATTTCGCCCTCTAATAACACGTTTATATTCAGCTTTTGGAAATGCCCCTCCGAGTATCAGTTTAGCTGCAGATTCGGCGGCCCGCTCGCCTTGCTCGGCAGCATAATCCACAAGATCATTTACGACAAGAACATTACCAGCGGCGAAGACGCCTGGAATACTTGTTTCAAGCCAATCATTCACCACTGGACCCCCAGTAGCTTCATCAATTAGTGCACCAGCCTTAGCGAGAAGTTCACTTCTTGGTTTTAGGCCAACAGCAAATACTACTGTATCGCATTCCATTTCAAAATCCGTCCCTTCAATCGGCTTGAGCCTCTCATCCACCTTGACAAGTTTAATAGACTCAACTCTTCTCGAGCCTTTAATCTCAACTACGGAATGACTTAGATAAAGCGGTATGCCGAAATCTTCTAAGCATTGAATGATATTTCGCGTTAAGCCCCCTGGATAGGGCATTATTTCAATAACCGCTTTAACTTTGGCTCCCTCTAGAGCGAACCTTCTAGCCATAATCAGTCCTACGTCGCCTGAGCCGACAATAACTATTTCTTTACCCGGTAAAACTCCGTAAAGATCCATGAGTGTTTGAGCTTCGCCGGCGGTATATACGCCGGCGGGCCTTTCGCCCAATATGCCAACCTCAAACCGGTTTCTTTCTCTACATCCGGCCGCATATATAACTGCCTTTGATTCTATTCTGAAGGCTTCGCCATTTCTATATCCAATGACCTCCTTCAAGCCGTTAGATTTAATATTGAGGTGAGCAGCGTATGCTCCGCATAGAACCCTGATATAGGTTTTTTCCAACTTATTTATCAACTTAGCCGCGAATTCTGGTCCAGTTAAATCCTCTTTAAAATAATGTAACCCGAATCCGGTGTGTATGCATTGTGGTAAGATACCGCCTAAAATCTCTGATTCATTTAGAAGAATAATTCTTTCAATATCAAGACTCCATGCTTTAATTGCAGCGGCGAGTCCAGCTGGTCCGCCACCTATAATTGCTAGGTCATACTTAGTGTATTCTTCACTCAAACTTCTCCGCCACCAAAAGGGTTTTCACATCGCCTATACCTATTTCTGTACCTGGACCTCTAATAGAAACCTTCCAGAGAGGTATGCCAAGTTCCCTAGAGAGTATGAGAGCAATTTTATACATGCAAGATGAACCTTGACATACGCCCATACAAGCTCTAGTTCTGAATTTTACGCCATCTACAGTTGTTGCTCCCCTCTTAATCGCCTCGATAACCTCCATTTCCGACACCATTTCGTCCACGCATATTATTCGCCCATACCTCGGTTCCCTTCTTACAAGCCTGCTTCTCTCATCAAGCGTTAATTCAGAAAATCTTGTTATACGTTTTCTACGAGGCTTCCAGTCTTTTTTGGGCTTGAAATCTATGTCGGTGGCTGATTTAAGTATTTCAAGAACCTCGTAAGCTATCGCAGGAGCGGAGGTTAAGCCTGGTGAGCGCATGCCAGCAGCGTCAATAAAACCATAGACTTCCTCATACCATTTTACTATGAAATCTCCCCCGGTTGGCTCAGGCCTTGATCCAGCGAAGAACCTTATAATCCTATTTCTAGGCGGAAGTCTATCCACAAGTTTCGAGGCTGTAGTCCAAATATATTCTAGGCCTTCACGCGTATTACTTTTGTCATTTCTTTGTTCTTCTGGCAGGTCTTGCGCATTAGGACCAATCATTAGATTTCCATCAGTGGTTGTCGTTACCACAACGCCCTTTGATGAAGGTGTAGGAGTGGGAAATAGTATTCTTAAAACTTTTGGCTCGGCATCTCTGTCAAAAACCATATACTCCCCTTTCCTCGGTTTTATACGATACCCTCCCAGACCTGCCATTTCTGCTATTTTGTCAGCGTAGAGCCCGGCGGCGTTAACAACCCAGTCAACCTCTAAAAAGCCTTTCGTGGTTTCTAAACCCGAGACGCATCCATTCTCAACTTTTATTCCTTTAATCTCAGTTAACAAATATAACTTAACACCATTTGCAATGCTATTCTCCACTAAAGCGGTGACAGCATCCCATGGTGATGTTTGGCCAGCGGTAGGAGCCCAGAGAGCCGCTACAGCATCTCTAGAAACATTTGGTTCCATCGATCTGATCTCCTTAGACTCAATAACTCTTAATCCTCTGACGCCATTTCGAACACCCCGATCATGTAGCTCTTCAACAACTTTCTCCTCTTC
>JAGTRH010000177.1 GCA_018396795.1 Candidatus Bathyarchaeota archaeon | reverse complement strand
ATCGATATTCTACGTAGCAACTACAGCAGCGGGCATAGTTGGTTCTGCTCTTTCAGGCTATCTAGCGACATCTTTAGGTTTTCCGATTCTTTTCATAATAGCCGGGGTTTTAACGACTTTCTCAGCGGTATTTGTAGCTCTTACATACGGCTACTCTACTAGCAATTCCAGAATGGTTAAACAAACTTTCGGAAGGTCTTTTGACAACATAAAATTAATACTTTCAGATGGAAACATGATAAAGCTTACGATTGCCCTAATTTTTCACAGCCTAGGTTTTTCCATAATAAATCCATTGGTTCAACTTTACGCTAAGGAGGCTTTAAACCTTGATGAGCAGAGCATAGGAATAATAATGGCTATGTGGAACGTGGGTCTCCTAGTAGCACAAATACCATCAGGTGAATTTACAGATAGATTTGGAGGAATAGCCGTGTTGGCAACACACATCGTTCTTTCATCCGCCTCTTGGATCCTCTACTGTTCGTCGAAAGCATGGAGCGAAGCGATATCTTCAGCATTCATACTTGGAGTTGTAGGAGCTTTAGATATGCCTGCTAGAAGAACTATAATAGTTCAGCTTAAGAGGACGATCGACTCCGCCTCTATAATAGGGTATATAGATGCACTAACGAATTTAGCTTTCACAGTAGGCTCTTCTGTTGGAGGAGTCCTATGGAGTACTTCGGGATACAATATGCCTTTTATAGTGGGCTCTATTATAAACATGTTTGCTTTAATTCCACTCGTAACTCTTATTTCACCAAGAAAGCGATCTCCCAGTATGTAGGGAGGGATTGATATAGAGCTTTTAATATATGGTGGAAATGTAGTTACAATGGGTGAAAAAGGCGTAGTAAGAGATGGGGCTATATTGATCGAAGGGGATAGGATAATCGAGGTTGGCAAATATGACGATGTAAAACGTAGAAACCCAAGAGGCTATGAAAAGTTAAATGCCAGAGGTAAAATAGTTCTACCCGGGCTTGTCAATACGCATCACCATTTAGCCATGAGCCTTCTTAGAGGATACGCTGACGATATGCCCCTTAAAGAATGGCTTGAAGAAAAAATATGGCCAATAGAGTCGCTTATGACTGGTGAAGACGTATATATTGGTGCAAAACTTACGGCAGTTGAATCCGCGCTTGGCGGATGTACAACTGTAAATACTATGTACCATTACGCACCGGAGTTTAATGAGGCTAGGGCAGTAGCTGAAGTCGGTATCAGAGGAGTAGTTGGACATGTATGCTTCTCTTGGCGTAAAGATGAAGATTTAAAACTTACAAAGTCGTTAACCGAGACATGGCATGGAGCTGAAAACGGTAAAATAAGGGTTAGCGTAGACCCCCATGCACCTTATACCGTAGATCCAGATTATATGGTTGAGCTATGGAATATGACGCTGGAGCTTAATGAGAAGTATAGGGAAAAGGGACCTATTATATCGCATATACACTTGGCTGAAGCCGCAGATGAAGCCGATAGGATTAGACGTACGTTTGGCGTTGACCTAAATGGCGGAGTCGTAGAATATCTTGATAAGCTTGGAGTTTTAGACAGGTTGACATTGGCCGCCCATTGTGTTCATCTTTCGGAGAAGGAGATAGTAATCCTCGCTTCTAGAGGCGTTAAAGTCGCCCATAACCCTGTTTCAAACCTTAAACTCGGCTCCGGGATAAGCCCAGTACCTAAACTTTTAGAGAACGGTGTAAACGTCGGTCTTGGAACAGACAGCGTGTGTTCAAACAACAGTTCTGATATGTTTGAAACTATGAAGTTTGCAGCGTTGATACATAAAGGCGTGTATATGAACCCTTCTATTATGAGCGCTTGGAGGGTTTTACAGATGGCCACGATAGATGGCGCTAAGGCATTAAATTGGGATTACGAATTAGGTTCTATCGAGCCTGGAAAGAAAGCCGACATAATACTAGTTGATGTACGGAAGCCGCATGTAGTACCTATGTATAGCGAGGTGAGTCATTTGGTTTACGCGGTGAAGAGCAGTGATGTTGAAACAGTTATTGTAGATGGTAGAATAATCGTAGAGAATCGGAGGGTTAAAACGGTTAAGATTGAAGAATTGATAGAGGAATTTCTAAAGGCTAGAAACAAGCTTATAGAGAGAGCTGGGTTAACGACGTATACAGCTGGTGGTCAGCCAACTTAATACTGCTGGGAAAGTAGAGAAGTTTGTCAAATTGATGTTTAAAAGCTGTTGAGCCAAAGCATTTTAAGTACAAAAAAATAAATAAAAAAGTATATATTTTTATACTTACTAACGATATGACTGATTCTACTTGAAGCCGACTGTTTATACAACCCCCAGCTGTCCAAATTGTAAGCTTCTTAAGGGCTTTCTAGAGAAGTTAGGGGTTGCATATGAGGAGAAGAGCTTATTAGATTTAGACGTTCAAACGGAGCTTATAATGATGGATGTATTTACTATGTCGGCACCCATTTTAAAAATTGGAAAACGTATACTAACATTTAAAGAACTTTTCGGCGAAGGTAAATTGAATGAAAAGTTGATAATTAGCGTACTGGAGGCTGAGAAGAATGGTTGAGGCTGTTAAACCTCTTCCCATGGTTAGGTCTTCCAGCGGACACTTCATACCTTGGAGTAGGCAGAGTATTGTAAACTCCCTACTTAAAGAGACGAAGCTTGCAACCATGTTTTTCGGTGTTAGACCGATAACCGAAGAAGAGGCCGAATCCATAGCTTTAGAAGTTGAGGCAAAAGTAAGAAGCATGGATTTAAAATTCGTTTCAGGACCGTTGATAAGAGAAATCGTTAATACGGTTCTCCTTGAGAAAGGCTCCTTCAACCCTCTATACCGGATATACCGTAACGTCTACACCCGTGTGGGAACACCTGTACACGATGCATACGAAATAGACATCGGAAAAGGGTTTGAAGCAAAGGAAAACGCCAATCTCCAGCCTAATGCAGAGACAGCCCATAAGAAGAAGGCCGATAAAACATCTAAAGAAGAGTACTTGCTTCTAATGCCGATAGAACTCGCAGATGCACATTTGAAAGGAGAAGTACATATACACGATTTAGAATACTTTGGAACAAGGCCCTTCTGCCAGGATTGGGATCTCAGATATTTCTTCTATTATGGTTTTATGCCTGATGGTATGGGTATTAAAACCTCCGTGGCTAGGGCTGCTCAAAGGGCTGAAGTCGCTGTTCTACATTCGGTTAAAGTTTTAGCAGCAGCTCAAACGAATTTCTCCGGTGGAGAAGGATTTTACAATTATCTTGTATTTCTTGCACCATATACACGAGGCTTAAGCTACGACAATGTTAAGCAACTCATGCAGATGATGTTCTATGAACTTACTCAAATCTACGTAGCTAGAGGAGGGCAGCCTGTTTTCTCAAATATTCAAATAACTCCGGGTGTTCCGAAACTTTGGGAAGACGTTCCTATAGTGGCTAGAGGTAGAATTGGACCTGATAAATATGGAGACTATGAAGATGAGGTTAGAATGCTTTACAGAGCATTGAATGAAGTAGCACTTCAGGGAGACTACTGGGGTAAACCTTTCAATTTTCCAAAGCTTGAAAATGGTATAGTTCCCGAGCTTTTCAACGGCGAGTATGATGAAGAGTGGCTATTGGCCCATAGGGTTGTTGCAAAGTTTGGCTCACCATACTTTGACAATAT
>JAGTRH010000176.1 GCA_018396795.1 Candidatus Bathyarchaeota archaeon | reverse complement strand
AAATAAATACGCTATTAAGAGTTTGCGTTAAAGATTACCCTGGAATTAAATCCGAGCCTTATGTTGTAGCGTTTAAGGGTGAGAGCATTTCAGAGGACTATGCAAAGTACCTGGAGGTTGAGCGAGAGCTCATGGAGAGAACAGGTCAGCCAGTCTTGCGCGTCACTGGAGCAGACACACTCATGGGCACATATGGATTAAAAGGGACACTCTCAGTCCTCGGAATCGACGCAACAAAGATAAAGGAGACAGGGGGCTTAGGGATAATCTTGCTTAAACCCGGCTACCCAAGGCTGGCAAAGATTCTCGGCGCAATCGCAGACATACACCTGAAGATCACACGGGAGCATGGAGCCATACTAGTATACGGCGTAAAGCCGAGAACAAACCTCCACGCCCTAGAGATGGACACGTCGAAAGGCTACGCTACACCGAAGCTCACGCCAATAATCTAAAACAAATGCATATCTTTGTTTAAGTGTGTTTCTCTCTCGCTTAAATCACAACTACAAATATTTCTTTGTACAAAGGAACGTAAGCAACCTTAAATTCAACTTACTCTTGTCAGTAGTCCCTACAACTGACTGAACCTCCATTACATATATACCTAACGTCAAATCAATACCCTCGAAGCAAAGAAACTCGTTAGAAACTTAATTATTGGCAATGATTTTATATATCATCATATTTTCTATTTGACGAGTTTAGATGCGTATCCTTGGGATTGACAAATTCCTTTAATGTCTCCTAACATAAACTTGATAAATAATTTGGATAAGTTATTTGCTAAAAGTAAAAGCCGGTTAGTGTTCGTATGAGGTTGTGGTTGATTCATCCTAAATATCTTGATTGCAAGGGTTTGGTTGCTGTTTGGAGGGAGGGTCTTTTGGCGAAGAAGATTCTAGAGGGGAAAACTAGGGGCTATAGGAATCATCCTCAACTCGCAATTTTTAAAGATCATGAAAGACCTATTGACTTAATTAACGCATACTTATTTCAAATTTACCTTGAAGCGAAAAGGAGAGGCTATTCCTTCGATTCTTCAAAGATAAAGCCCTTGGAGTTGAAAGGAGCTGTAACCATTACAAGAGGACGATTGAAAGATGAATTTCGTCTGTTAATGGAGAAGCTTCGGAGACGAGATAAGGGAAAATTTGAAGAATTAAAGGACTTGGAGCTTGATAGCGTAGAGCCGAACCCTATTTTTAAAGTTGATGAAAATAAAGTAGGTAGTCTTAAATAGTTAAAAACTGCGATTTACTGTTACTGTTTATATTATTATCTATTTGAAGGTTGTGATTACTTGTTCAGCGAATATTCTTAAGGCGTCGGCATCAGTGCGATCGCTAAATCCAAGTATGAAGTCTTGAACGCCCACTCTTGCCATTGCTTTTAAGTTATGGATTGTGCTCTCGAGAAGATGCTCATCTTTTTTGATTCCAACATCTATGAACCCATGCCAGCTTCGCCTTATACTATTTGGTTTTCGCCCAATCCTTTCGCAATATTCATCTAGGGCTCTCATTTTTTCGGCGAATGATTCCGGTGAACCGTTAAGTACATTGAAGTTATCAGCAAATTCGGCTGCCAATCTTATTATGCGTCTTCTGCCAGTGATAGATCCTATCCATATGGGTGGATGCGGTTTCTGAACGGGCTTAGGAAAGCATGGCGGCTCTCTTATCTCATAAAACTTCCCAATGAAGTAGGGTTTCTCTTCAGTCCACATTTTAATGATTACTTGTAGGGCTTCATGTAATCGTGAGATTCTCTCACTATCCGGTGGGTAAGGAATTCCATAGGTGTAATGTTCAATGGATAAATCTCCTGCGCCTATTCCAAAGTCAAGTCTGCCCTCGCTTATTATATCAAGAGTAGTGGCCATTTTTGCAAGTAAAGACGGATATCTAAACGTGTTTGATGTTACAAGACTGCCAAGACGAATAATCTTTGTATCTACAGCGAGAGCTGGAAGCAACGTCCAACAGTCCAAATACGGATGCATATGCTCCTCAGGCGGCAACCACCCCTCATAGAAGTGGTCATTAAGCCATACCGAGTCGTAACCAAGCTTCTCACACAATAATGCCACACTACGAACCATAGCATAATCAGGCACAGATTGAGGCAAAACTACGCCAAAAGTAATGTCTCTCATAGCAGAACCCTCATTTATTATCAATTAATATCAATTTAACTTAAATTCTTTTTATAAATGTAATTTGCAGTTTAATTTTTACTTGTAAGCCAAGTAGGTTTCATCTTAAGAACTTCATATTGAGACATTTAGAAGATAGGCCTATGCTTATCAAGTTAAATAAAGTTCTTAAATCAATCTGTTATAGGAGTAATGATGAAGAGACGTGAAGGATACGGAGAGGGTGACTATAACTTTAAAGTTATCCTACGTCATTTATTTGTGATTATACTTCTCTTACTACTTTTTATTAACGTCTTCACGTTTAGGATTCTGGGATCTAGAATCCTTCAGTTTAGAAGTCGGTCCAGTGAAAGGAACACTAAAAGAGGAGGGGCTCCTACTTATATAAACATGAATTTTCCTCTTCTATAGTTGTAAATGACTTGTTTCACTTTAGAAGACTAACCACATTAAAGCAGATTATGGCTTTATTGGTATTCAGTTCTCTATAGTTTCTCTCCAAGCATTATGGTTCTATTCTTTTTATCTCCCTTATAATGTCAAAGTCTTTATCGTAACTTGCGATGTTTGTTATTTTGTTTTCTATGGCTGTTGCAGCGTGAATAGCGTCTCTCGGCTTAACTCTATATTTTTCCAAGAGCTCTTGCGCCCTTAAAATTACGCTCTTTTTAACCGCTAAAAACTTTAAATTTGGAAAGGTCAGAAAACGTTTACCCTGCTCTATAGAGGGTTCTAAACCAAAAACTCTTCTCACAACCCAAACAACCTCCTCCCATGTAATGATAGAGGTGCAAGCCTCAACATCTCCAAGAGCAATTCTTAAAAGGAGATCTCTCGATCTCTTTGCTTCTTCAACTGCTCCAACCTCATAAACAATGGGGTATAAAAAGATGTTCGAATCAATGTAAAGCAAATCTCTCCTCAACCTCTTGTTCAATTAATTTTTTAAGGTCTATCTTACTGGCGATTTTCTACTCAACAACTGAACAAAAATTATCGACAAACTCTTCAGGACTCACCCCAGATGTTATAACCAACTCTTTAGCCCTAACCTCCATAACTACTTCGTCGCCTGGTTTAATACCAATGTACTCCCTCACAATCTCGGGAATTACAATTTGACCCTTCTCTCCAACTTTTCTTCGAATCTTCATTCCAACCACAAAGTATGATTTTATATTACTTATATTTTAAACTTCTTCATACTTCAAAGTTAAAATAAATGTGAACCAAATTGACCTTAAACCTTAATTAGAGAATGCTATAAGCGCGGTTGGAGAGCGGAAAAGAAAGCGGGGGATCGCTGAGATTGCGAAAGTAACTAAAGTAACGACTTAAGAACACCCTAGTCTACACTCAATCAGAGAAATTTGAGAGTTAAGATGAATTCATATACAAGGTTGCGAAGACACCGAATGAGATATCGGAATTAATTGAAGCCGGCTTCGAATACATCTGCGAGCATGAGGGCCTAAAATTCTTCAGAAGAGGAAGTAAAAATTGCGGTGGGTGGGGTTCGAACCCAAGGACGGCTGG
>JAGTRH010000175.1:1255-3709 GCA_018396795.1 Candidatus Bathyarchaeota archaeon | reverse complement strand
GAAGTATAAAGTATGGCTTAAAACCTGGTGTTCTGAGAAGGGAACGAACTCTTACAGACCCGTTTGGGTGCACGTGGAGCTTTAATATAGAGGGATATCAAGGACAAGTTGTAAAACACCCTCTTGAAAGATGGGAGAATTTTAAGGATTATAAGTTTCCTGATCCAGATAAGGGCTTGCCTTCTGAGGGTTCAGATAAGCTTACACCATGGAGTGTAGTGTCTGAGAATATTGAGAAGATGAGATCAAAGTTTAATCTGGTTCATGTGCCTTTAATGCACGGATTATTCTTTCAAAGACTATATTACCTTAGGGGTTTCACAAACCTTATGAAAGACTTTGTGCAGCGTCCGCCCCAAATATATGAATTAATAGAGAAGCTGACAGATTACATTTTAAGGCTAGTTGATAACCTCCTAAAACTCGGTTCAATAGATGTGGTCTATATCGGTGATGATCTGGGCACGCAGACGAGAATGCCTATAAGTCCAGCGGCTTTTAGAGAATTTATATATCCAAGCTACCGCAGGATATTTAAGCGGATAAGAGAAAGCGGCGTTCACGTATACTTCCACTCAGATGGACATATTATCGAAGTGTTAGATCAGCTGATTGATGCGGGTGTTAGCGTACTAAACATGCAGGATAGGGTTAACGGTTTAGAGAATATAAAATCCCTGTGTAAAGGTAAGATATGCGTGGATGTTGACGTTGATAGGCAGCGTCTTGTGCCTTTTGGAGGGGCTCAAGAAATTAAATGTCACATTAAGCGTATCGTGGAGGAGCTCTCCATGAAGGAGGGTGGTTTAATGATTGAGTCTGAGGTTCATCCGCCAACTCCGCTGGAAAACATAGAGGCAATTATCGAAGCCATGGAGAGTTACATGTGGCTTTAAAGTGCGGAGATTAGGTTTCCATAAGTTTCTTCGCTATTCTGAGCGTTCGGTAAGCGAGATGCGAGATTTTGCTATTATTGTACCCTATAACGTAGCTCTCCAGAGTATCGTTTAGCGGTTTTATCCATTTTTCTGGGAGGGATTTTGCACCTAAGATCACGCCTAGAATTGAGCCCACGGTTGCACCGTTGCAGTCTGTGTCTAATCCGCTCATAACGCTTATGGTTATACTTTTCTCATAATCTCCCTTTCCATACAATAGTCCCATCGCAACTATGGCTGCATTATTAATTGTGTGAACAAAATGATAATGTCCGTACTTCTCGAATATTCTGCTCCATGAATCTCTCCAGTCAGCATACTCCCTACTCCATTTCATTACGTCTTTTATGGCCTCTGCAAGTCTAGACTTTTTTGGGATAACCGATAAACCCGCATCGATAATTTCTTCAATATTACTTGTTGTAAAGGCCGCGCTTATCATGGCACTAACGAACATTTCGCCATATATGCCGTTCTTTACATGTGAAAGACTCGCATCTCGGTATGCTAATTCAGCGGCCAACTCCGGATTTCCAGGCGATACATAACCCCACATATCAGCTCTAATCTGCGCGCCGATCCACTCCCTATACGGGTTCATATGGGTTGCTGTCTTAGGTGGCTCTAAGCCATTGACAAGATTTCTGTAAGCTGCGCGTTCAGCCGTATAGACTTGTAGGTATGGAAGCAAATGTAACCAGGCTTCGCCAACGTTCATCGCCGTAAAATTTGGTCCGTAATTCTCGAGAATGTGCAGGTTTATTATAGTATAGTCTATATCGTCATCGCGGGCCATACAGCTTATCTGACCTCGCAAAACACCTACACCAGTTCTCTCAAACAGTCTATTAAAGTAATTCAACCTATCTCTCAACCACTTTGGAGCATCTTCAGGCAGGTTTTGCATTGATGGAAAATAGTCTTTCAATGGATATTCGCCCGCAATTCTCAACCAAGTCTCAATCTGCTCTCGATTTAATCCCTCAACAGGCTTCCCAAGTAGACAACCAGCACAACGACCAAGCCAACCGCCATAAATCTTTTCAAGTAACTCCTCATCAGAGAATTTAATACCGCTCTTCTCAAGTCTTCTAGGGCGCTCATTAATTATCTCGGAAAGATCCGACGGCTCCTTATACATAAAATCTGATCTAAGTGGGCATCTATCTAAAGCCTCGAGGAGATCCTTCAATTCAGGCAAGGTAGCAGATTCGATCCTTTGAAGTTTCTCCTCAACTTCTGCAACATCATAGCCTTCTTCTCTCCTTTGTATTATTTCGTCCTTCACTATTTGTTTAAGATCTTCAATCCGCATTTTAATCACCTATTTCAACGAAGATAGAAGACTACAAATTATTTAAGAATTGTTATATCTTGCTTAATCTGTTAGGCGTGAAAACATTAGAAGATATGATTCTAAAAAATTACCATGGCCATACCCATGCGGATTTTGCTATCAATATCATTGAGACACCAAGTCCTAAAAACACTCCAACCCCGGCGAATACTCCTGCAA
>JAGTRH010000175.1:0-1245 GCA_018396795.1 Candidatus Bathyarchaeota archaeon | reverse complement strand
ATACCGGCCTATCACGTAATGGCCTATTAGTGACCCTAAGAAGATTGTAATGGACGAAGTTGGTAATGTATAGCATCCTGTAATGAAAGCTATGGCGGAGAACGGTATGTTAATCTTTTGTAGCAGGCTACCAGCAAAAAAGATTGCGAATGAAAAGGCGCCAGAAAATAGCATAAGTAAAGGATCGAGCTTTATTTGCCGCGTGATAAATAGCGAATCATTTGTTGCGTATATAGGCCAGTAGATCATTGAGGCTGGATAAACGCTTGACGGAATTGGCGCAAGCCTCCAAAAAGAGTCTACAATCAATAATCCGAAGACTAGATTTAAGACAGCTGCAATAACCCAAGCCTTAAAGTAATCTTTCGGTTTTGTTTCAGTTAAATAAGCAACTTTAACAGCTTGTGATGCGCCGCCGGGTGCTCCAGTGCAAACGTAAGGAGAGATTAACCAACCTGAGCAACCCTGATAAGGTGTTAAATAAACTGTTGATTGCCATAAGTATGGTACTGCGGGGAAGAATCCTATTTTTCCAACGGCATGAGATGAGAGGGCGCCTATCATAAAACTTGCAACTAGAGAAATTATAATGGGTATATAAAATGGTATTTCTGGAACTAGAAGACTAAATAGGATTGCGGATCCCAGAGACCCAAGAAGGTATAGAAGTGTGGCAAAAATAAGCGAAGGAAAATATTTGTTTGCACTTTTACGCGCTTTTATCCCGCTACTCACCGCTTCAACAATACTCTTTCTCATTGATGCGACAAGTGCCCCTGCAAGACCCAATGCGAAACCAATCTGAGGAGATATCCATATTCTCTGAAGAGTTCTCTGATAAATAGAGCTTATCATCATTCCGGGGTAATATTCTCTAGCCCAATCAGGGAAGAATGACGGATTTACTGTAAAAATGTAATTTAGAAGAATCCAGATAATGACTGAACCAATAAGAATAGATCCCGAAGCGCTTAGTGGTAATAATAGGCCATATGCAAAGGATGCCGGGTCGGTTGCGATCCCAACGATTGCCCCCGGAATATACTTCTCAGTGAACCAAGTAAGATCAGCCCAAGGGAGAGGTATAATTTGAGCTCCTAAACTGTAACCGCCATAAAGAATCGCCCCATATGATAATCCGGGATAAAATCCAGCCATAAAAATCCTCATAATCTCGCCTCTTTGCGTAGTTAAAGTCTCTATTAAAGATACGTCGATCATTGCAAACGGAAATTCAAGTCTTTC
>JAGTRH010000174.1:1982-3718 GCA_018396795.1 Candidatus Bathyarchaeota archaeon | reverse complement strand
CTCAAATATCTATGCTCATAAAGATACAATTCTGCTAAGAATATAATGTTTTTGACTATAAAAACTGAGGTCTTATGGTAAATCTTAATAAGATTTAGATGAAATATTTTTTTGAGATGAAATATTCATGGAAAGCATTATACCCGTTCTAGACATTATACAAGTTAGACTAAGGGGGATTCTTACTAAAAATAGAGACGGAATGGACTCGTGGGACTCTATAAAGCTTAGAGATGTCGGCGACGACTTAATCAGATTATCAGTCGAAGTATATCCACATCTAACTCTCCTTGGACATAGAATTCTCTATCAATCAATTAGAGAAGCTGGGTTAGGAATTAGAATGAGGGCAACGTTAATTAAGAGAAGAGGATTAAAAGAGGAGGATAAGGAATATTTTGAGAGCGTCTATGAAGTTTTGCTAAACATATGCCAAAAGATTGAGAGCGGGGAATATTATAGGGCTTTAATCGAGATGGTTGATAAGAGGGATAGAAGCGAGAATCGCTCCATCTAAATGCTGGCTTTAAGCCCCAGTTTTTCTTTGACTCTATTAAAATTAAGTAAAGTTATTGAAGCAGCTTCAATAAATGTCTGGACGGGGACTATTCTTATGCCCCGCTCCAAAAGAATTTTCTCCGTCTCAAAACTCTTTAACCGTTCGTAGTTGTACTTTGGCATTATAAGCGTCTTAGCATACTGATCAGATAACGCGGCTTCAATTTTGCCCATCCCACGATAATCGAGCCCTCCAACAGGCCAAACTTCACCTAACGCTGTTATCGCCCCAGTCATGACAGCGGCGGGGTCAACTTCAACTTCTGTAAAGGCTGAAAGCATCGCTATGCCTATTGCGAGGCCTGCTGAGGGTCCTGAAACGGGTGCTCTAACAGCCCCAAATCCGATCGCTTGCTTCTCCATTCCCTTAGCCGGAGTTACTATCTCAATATAAACATCGTAGTCCTTAAATTTCCAGCCTGAAATAGAATTTATATATATGAAGGCATCTTGGGCGCTTGCTGATATACTCTCACCAACCTCACTTCCAATGACGTGAACTTTACCTGAACCTTTGGGGTTAACTACGACCTCTATGACTCCTACGATGCCGCCAACCTCCCCCCTCTCACCTAAAGCTATGAGTCCGCAGCTTTTGCCAACTTCAGGCTTAGGTATTCTAACAGTTTCTATCATCATTTTCTGGGCCTCTTCAAGGGCCTCATCATATGTTCTCTCTAAAGCCTTCTCGAAGTGATATAGTCTCAGCGGGTAGCTATCCGGATCAATATCCTCAAGTTTTTCTATTAATTTTGGATTGTTTGAATCGCTAGGATTAATGTTAAGCACTGTGAAAAGTCTCTCTAAATCATCTTGATAAAGTTTCTTTATCTCTTCAACTCTTTCAGGCCTATGTTCTATTGCTTGGATAAGCCTACGGCATGCCTCTAACTCCTTTGTTCTAAGGCGATTTGCGTCATCGATTGCATCAGCTATCTTCCTTGGACTCAGAATCTTCCTCTCAAATATTCTTAGAACGTCGCTGGACGTTAAACCCCTCTCCAAGTGCTGCCTATATCGTCCGAGATGTATCTCAATTATTTCAAGTTTCTCCTCTCTGGTCTTTGGATATGTGAACTCGAAGTGCCTTGTGAAACGCTCTAATAGAGCTGGATCAAGAACGTCAATACGGTTTGTTGCGCCGATAACCACCACATTTGTTAGGGGTGTGAACCCAT
>JAGTRH010000174.1:896-1941 GCA_018396795.1 Candidatus Bathyarchaeota archaeon | reverse complement strand
GGTGAGAAGTTGGGAAACCACTCTATCAAGCACGGGATCATGTGTCCCTCTCCTCGGAGCAATAGCGTCTATCTCATCAAAGAAGATTATTGCAGGCGCATTTTTACGGGAATCCTCAAAAATGTCTCGTATCGTCTTCTCTGGGTCACCATAATGTCCCTGAAGGATTGAAGGGCCATTAACATTATAGAACCAGACGTTATTCTCCCCAGCTATGGCTTTAGCGAGTAACGTTTTACCGGTTCCAGGCGGGCCATAGAATATGAAACCTTTCGGAGGGCGATAACCGGCCTTAATAGCTAAGTTAGGGTCTAAGGCGAGCGATATCTCCTTAATTATCTCATCTTTTATTCCATGTAAGCCGCCAACATCGCTATATCTCTCTCTAGGGGCTATCCTTATAATCGCCCTTTTAGCAGCCTCTGTTTTCTCCGCAGTCATATAACTCTTTAGTCTTCGAGCTGCATCTCTAAAGTCGCTTAAGCTAACCTCTTTCCTAATGGTCTCAAGATTTAAATCATCTTTAGGTCTCAATAGCATCTTGTCTATGAGCCCGCGCTGAATAGGCTTATATTTCTCACTCATAACTATGTCAAATGCGTTACATACGTCTGCTGGCGTCAATCTTGTTCCGCCAACGCTTCTTAAGGAATCCTCAAGCACATCGATTATTTCGCCGGGATTGAGCTCTATGCCATATTTTTGACAGTTTCTCCGCGCTATTTCAATAAGCATTTTCCTGTCAATTCCGGAATCAAGATCTATTGTTCCAGCAACACCCCTACGCCTAATGGTTTCAAGTATTGTCTCATACTCGTTCGTCAATATTAGTAGGACACACCTATAATTCCTTTTTTGAAGTTCATCGATCTTCTCTAAGAAGACGGTTTGAACCCTCTTCTCCTCCATGCCAACTTCAGTTGACGAAGTGAAACGGCTTCCGAAGGCATGAAACTCATCAACTAATATTATACTGGGTCTTTGGAAAGCGGCGTCGAAAAATGCACTAAGCTGCTGCGCGCTTTTACCATACCACATAGTATAA
>JAGTRH010000174.1:0-886 GCA_018396795.1 Candidatus Bathyarchaeota archaeon | reverse complement strand
TGATGCGTAATGAACCAGTAAACCATACTTTAAGCCCTCCTCGAAAATCTCTCTCTGACAAGCCTCCGCAAAGAATGTTTTACCGCTGCCGGAGCCACCCTTCAGTATGAAAATTTTCGGTGGCGGAACTGGACTATTTTTCCTGATCTCTGAATCCTTAAAAATGTGGTAGTAGACGCTTAAAAGAATCTTCTCGAACTCTTCTTCTCTTCCAACAACATCTTTCCTCGTTATTCTTGGGAAATCCATTCGCCTTCTTACAGACTTTGCTCTTCTCTCGACTTCCGCTCTTCTTTTTTCAGGAGGTTTCTGCAGAAACCTCCAGAGCCTATACTGCCATGAGGTCAAATATAGTAGTGGTGCAAATATCTTCCTAAGCCTAGGTCTATTATACCACCATTGACTTGTAAATTCTTCCTCTTTATCCTCGTCATACATACGCTTCACCGCCCGAAATGGCTCCGTAAAATAGGTGCAAAATAAAGAGACTCGCTAGAATTGACAACCCGATTAATATTAAGCGTGCTTTCGAAATACCTTCGATTTTGCTTTTGAAATACGAGTCTATTATGAGGAATACATTAACGTATGTTAAAGCCGCGCTAGCCAATATAAATAATGACATGTTTACTGGTGTTGGAAGCTTTATGGAGAATATGTCTGAGGATGCTGTCTCATAGGAATCTAGGAAGATATTTATCCTGTAACTCTGTGAAGAGTTTCCTTCAGAGCCTCCCTCGATTTTTGGGAAGATTACAAAGTATCCTGAAGGCGTGTTCACCACAGGCATAGCCCTCCCATAAAATTCCCTGTTAAATGTGTAAACGCCTACAGTGGCGCTCCACGTGAAGTTGGCTGTGAAAGAGACCAATATAGAATAGGTTCC
>JAGTRH010000173.1 GCA_018396795.1 Candidatus Bathyarchaeota archaeon | reverse complement strand
TTAAGCCATCCATAAGGGCTAGTAGCTGCGCAACAACCCTTCGTTCAACCTCACCAGTAACCTCCTCCCTCTTCGGCGCAATAGCATCCAGCTCATCTATAAAGATTATGCTAGGGGCATTCTGTTGTGCCTGTTGAAATATTTCGCGGAGCCTGGCTTCTGATTCACCATAAAACTTGTTCATTATCTCTGGTCCATTTATTGAGATGAAATACGCATCCGACTCGTTGGCAACTGCCTTAGCGAGAAGAGTTTTGCCACAACCAGGAGGACCATAAAGCAACACGCCTTTAGGAGGCTCTATACCTAGTCTCTGAAATATTTCCGGGTGCCTTAGTGGCAGCTCAACCATTTCTCTTAACCGTTGGATTTCCTCCTTTAATCCGCCAATATCCTCGTAGGTGATTCTAGGTAGTCCTTTAACCTCTGGAGCTGGTTCAGAAAGTATCTGTAGATTCGTGTCATATGTTAATCTAACTATGCCGTGTGGCCTAGTCTTGGTGACAACGAACTGAACTGGGTGTCCTAGCATCATAACGAGAGTTGTATCGCCCTCAACGAATGTTCTCTCTAAAAGCCTATTCTTCACGAAGTTCACGAAATCCTCATCGACATTTAAGCGCATATCTACTGGCGCGAGTGAAATGTTTGCGGCATCTATAACTTCAGCTCTCCGAATAATGACATATTCATTTATTGATACGCCTGCATTTTTTCGAGTTATTCCATCTATTCTTATAATGCCTTTTCCTTGATCCTCAGCGTAAGCTGGCCATGCTATGGCTGATGTTCTCCTCTTGCCTACTATCTCGATCACATCCCCGGCTGAAACTCCTATCTTCTCCATGGTCCTT
The DNA here is from genome assembly GCA_018396795.1 of Candidatus Bathyarchaeota archaeon. The sequence goes on along the minus strand of JAGTRH010000173.1, from coordinate 2,915 downwards.
TGATCTATTCTGGCAATACCTCTATAGACATCCCTCTGTTTAGCATCACCTACTCTAAGCTGAACTTCATTCACCATTCAGCGGTTTTTCCTCCTTCCCCCAAGCAGCCTTCACACAATATGAGATATTTCTGGGATATAAATATGGTGTAAACAAACTATTAAGTTCTTCTCACCATAATTGTTTGTATATCGCTAACGTCTCCAACGCTTTGAATGCTTCTCTCGATCTCATCTAATCCTCCTGCCTGATCCTCCGGGAGGACAATATGGGCTATAAGTGCTACTAAACCAAAAGCGATGGGCTCCTCTTCAAACTTATAGACTGATGCATAACTTGGTAAAGAACTCTTAATCTTCTCCTTTAAAACGTCCAAGTTAATATCTATATCAGTCGGGAATATTTTAAGAGAGACTACAACTCTAGCCAAACATGATCCTCCTAGTAAATGCTGATAGATATATTATCGCAATATTTTAAAATTACGTTTTTAACGCGTAAATTTTATATCATTTATGCTTAAACCCTTTACCTTAGAGCTTTAAATAGAGTAAAAGAGGATGGGTATTGAGGAAGTAGAGATAGCAGTTATTGGCGCTGGCCCAGCGGGCCTGATTGCAGCCCGTGAAGCATCTTTAAGGGGAGTTAAACCCACCGTTTTAGAGGAGCATAAAGAAATAGGGTTACCATGCCACTGCGCCGGACTTTTAAGCATAAAAGGGCTTAGAAAAATTGGTGTTCCGCTTGATGGACCTTTCGTACAGAATAAAGTTAGAGGCGCGCGCTTCTTTTCGCCATCAAATTTATCATTTACTGTTAAGAGAGAAGAGCCAGTTGCCTGCGTGGTTGATCGCTATTTACTTGATAAATTTCTGGCGGAACAAGCCTCTAGAATGGGTTCGCTAATAAAGTTGAATTCGAGGGTTAGAGTGGCAAAACGTGATGTTAAGGGATGGATTCTAGATATTAATGGCTATGGGAAGTTAAGGACTAAGGTGCTGATAGATGCTGAGGGAGTATCGCGAAGAATACTAGGTATGACGGGGTTAAAAACACCGGAATCAAGAAAACTCTTAAGGGGGCTGCAAGTAGACATTAAGGGTGTTAATTTAGATCCTGATTATGTTGAGGTTCACTTCAGCAGCAAATTGGCTCCTGGTTTATTTGCATGGGTGATACCAGTGAGAGATGATATTGCCAGAGTTGGCCTAGCGTGTAAAGATCTTAATCCAAGGGAGAGCTTATTTAAGTTTATAAAGAAGCGCTTTAGAGAGTTTTGTAGTGATATTGAAATTTTGAAATTTTATTCAGGGTTAGTTATTACAAGTGGTCCTATTAAAAGAACTTTTGGGAATAGATTATTGGTTGTCGGGGATTCGGCTGGTCAAGTTAAACCATTAACTGGGGGTGGCGTTATATTTGGTGGGATATGCGCTATAATAGCGGGGAGAGTAGCATCTGAGGCCATCATGAGCGATAGAACTGATGAAAGTTTTCTTAGAATCTACGAGGGTGAGTGGAGAACAATTATTGGCAAGGAGCTTAAACTAGCACTTTTAGCCAGAGGAATTTTAAATAAACTTTCAGACAAGAATTTAGATGAAATATTCTCAATAATTAGTAAAGAGGAAATTTACAGGGAACTTTCAGAGAAAGGTGATATGGACTTTCATGCGAAATCAATTATGAACATCATTAAAAAGAGAGATGTTTTAAAGTTTCTTCCGGTAATTTTAAAGTCCATCTTATCTTCTTAAAAATTTTCATTTTATTTTCGCGCGAAAATTAAATATATAAGCGAGATTGGATTATTATGCAAAACTAAACTGAGGCGTGCAAAGATTTGAGTAAAAATTTAGATATGCCAGTCTGCACTTCATGCAACAGAATAATCCCACCTAGAACTAATGCAACCTCATTTCTCTGCCCGAACTGCGGTGAAATAACTATTTGGCGTTGCTCTAAATGCCGGCAATTCAGACGGCAATATAGATGCCCGAAATGCGGCTTTCAGGGACCTTAGGCGCATTTCTGGTACCTCTCACCTGCGCTTCCGATAGATTTTAACTCCGTCGCGTTCTGTAACGTACTCGAACCCTGCCTCCAGCAGCTCCTTATCCTCCTCCAGAGTTCTCGAGGTCTTCACGTAATATTCGTCGCCTTCAAAGCTGACTAGCTGCGTGTAGATGAGGGTGGTCTTGATGTCGCGGTGTCCAAGCGTCTCCATGACGTGTAAGATGTCTTTGGTCCGGTGGTACTCCATCGTTGCTTTCCAATGCCTAAAGGTGTGGAAGGTTATGCGGTTAAGCCTGGGGTTCTGAAGTTTCTGGGCCATCCGATTCCGGTATCTCCGGAACGTCCTTCTGAATACATTAAGGTCTCCGGGGAAGATGCGCTGTTCCTCTCTTGGCAGGCTGTTGAGCATAGCGATCAAGGTTGAACTGATCTTCAGCAGTCTGGGTTTTCCGTATTTCTCAGGCCTGTTCAGTATTATGGCCCCAGCCTCGAAATCTATGTCTATCCATTCTAGACGCCACGCTTCACCGCTTCTGAGCCCAGTCTCCTTGAGTAGTTGAAGGAAAGCTGCCATCTTCCTGTAGGCGCCCCCTATAAGCTGATCTAGCTCGCGTTCCAGAGGTATGAAGGGCAGCCTCCTAGAGGGCTTAACCTTAGGTTGGACCCATGCTCCTCCATGGATCTCAAGATACTTGCTGTAGGCTTTTATGGCTATGTTCCTGGTGTTGTCATTCCATTCTTGACGGGCGATCACGCCTTTGACGGACTCTGGATCCAGCAGGTCGGCTCCCAGCCTCTTCAGGGTTGAAAGGTAACGCGTGTAGGTGTAGATGGTAGACTCTTTGAGGCCCTGCTTCTTGAGTTCCCACGCGTACTGGAATAGCTGAGCGTCACCTGCG
>JAGTRH010000172.1 GCA_018396795.1 Candidatus Bathyarchaeota archaeon | reverse complement strand
CGACGCATCTCTTCTTAAAAATTTTGACCAAAATTTTTGTGATATATCCGGTAATGAGCCCCTGAGCATGAATTACGTCAACCTCTTTTCTACGCTTAAGGAGAAAGAAAAGGCTGCTGACGAAAAGTCCTGGAAACTCATACAAAAAAAGAAGAATTGGGTAGGACTCCAGTTTCGGATACAGGTTATAACCAAACCACTGCATCCTGTGAATTTCAAGGTTCTTCCTTCTCTCTACTTTTAGACCTTTGGCTTTAGTGGTTATAGGTTGATATGTAACTACGAACACGCGGTGATCACTTTCAGCTAAATACTTACATAAGTCATAGAGGTGGCTCTCTACGCCGCCGATATTCGGTGGGAAGGCATCCGTCAGAATGAGTACAGTTTCCTTCATGACAACCCTCATGTTGCCTCCTTATATCTCCAGCCCCGTAAAACTCTAGCAAAAAAGCCGAATCCAGCAACAATAAATTGGGAAGACTTTAGAAATATGAGACCAAGCCCATGAATCGGATCTTTTATGAATAACTTCATATTTCTTAGGTAAGCTGTACGGATAGGAAAATAAACTTTTAAGCCAGTTTTTGGGTACTTCGCTACAAAAAAGGGGATATCTTGCCCGTAAACATAAGATTTACGGAGTAATCCTATTAAGGAGGTCACTTCGTGATGTTTTATTGTGTCTTGTATTCGAGTAATCCTATAGCCAGCATTTTTAATCCTTTCATGAATATCCACATCATCTGCTCCAATAAAAGCTGGATTATAGCCGCCAACTGCATGGTACACTTTTGCCTTCATAAACCTATTAGCATACTCCATATAGGGATCATTAAGATAGCATAACTTCTCCAACTTTCTGCAATCAGCCCAGAAACCAGACCCAAGAGAGACTTCAGGTAATATTACGGCGTCAAACCCCTCATATTCACACTTCTTCACTGCTGATTCAATTAAAGTCGGAGGCAACTCCATATCTGAATCTATAAAAAGTAAATATTTGCCTTTGGCTATGGAAGCACCCAGGAGTCTCTGAATATTCCTCTCGGGACCCTTGGTAAACACTAAATTTGTATATCTTCTTGCGATCTTAGGGGTTTCATCTTTTGAGTAATTGTCAACTATTATAAGCTCTATGTTAGGATACGTCTGTCTCTTAATCGAGATAAGACATACTTCAAGTGTTTTTGCAGAATTTCTCGTGGGCACTATCACAGATACTAAAGGCTTTTCATACATAAAATTGTCCTTAGAAGTAATGTTCTTATTTGCTCAATAAGTAGTTAAGCATAGAATTCATAGGATGAAAGATGCCGAAGACATTTTGTCTCATTTCAGGATCTTTCGAACATCGTTGAAAATAAGAGAAATGTTCTGATGCCTTTTCATGTGTTCTCTGACTATTCTAATCGTTTCGTCAGTCTATCTATTATCCACAATAATTATTTCTGCTTGCTTCCTGCAAAATCTCTCACATGCCCCAAAACTTTCGCAGCCCCTCTAACAGAATACTTCACATCTCTCCAAGAGTGAATTCTAGTTAGATGTCTAAACATATACTTCGGCGAAAGAAACACTTTATAGATCTCGTCGCAGATCCTCATAACATCTTCTGGCTTCATATCCACGGTCTTCAAAACAGGCTCTCTCATATCAAAACGATCATAATCGGCAGGATCAACCATAAACAACCCGTTTTTCAACGCTTCCTCATACATTTTGGTTCCCGGATATGGCATAACAATTGTGGACTGAAGGGTAATAGCCCAGCCCCTTTCCATCAACATACGTGCAAACTTTAACGTTACTAATGCATCTTCACGGCTCTCCCAAGGATAACCAACCATAATTGTGATATGCGGCTCCAAGCCTTCTTCTCTAGCTATCTTACACCCTTTAATGATGTCTTCTACAGTAATGCCCTTATTCAACCTGTCAAGTGTCATTTGACTGGCCGACTCCACACCAAAAAGGAGCATCCTAAAACCAGCCTTCTTCATCAATCGATAATCCTCCCTTGACAAAGCGCCAAACCGCATATTACAACTGAAGCGTATCCTCTCGTTGTAACGTCTCTCAATCATTAGGTTGCAGAATTTCTTCAACCAGTCGCCAATAGGAAACGTCCCTGTATCATCAAAGACCTCGCGGACTCTGTATTTTTCTATAAGGAAGCCTATCTCATCGACAAGCAGTTCTGGGCTCCTCGTTCTAAAAGTTGGATAAAGCGTCGACCATGAACAGAAGGAACAGCCACCCCCCTTTCTCCACCAGCAATCGCGACCTGCCATTGTGTACGTGCCGGGCGTTGCTTTGAAGTTCCCATTTTTCTCACTGTACAACCACCACTTTGTTAAATTCCTATCTATGAATGGTAAGTTGTTTAGATCGTGGTTAAGACGAAAATGGCCTGTGCTTTTTATTTCTTCATTTTCCCTATACCATATGCCTGGTTCCAGCTTCTTCTCTTTCCCGTCTAGAAACTTTACCAAGTTCAACAAAAGAAAATCATAGTCCCCGCCCTCGATAACATAATCAACTTTACTATTTTCTAACGATTCTCGCGGAAGAGCCGTAACATGGTCACCAACTAAAACAACCTTAATTTCTGGAATAGCTTCTTTAATATCATCAATAATCCGCCAATGTCTCTTCACTAAAGGAGTCTTAGTCTCAATCATTACAATATCTGGACTATTTTTCCTCAAATCAGCCAACCATTGACTATAAGATTTTTCTTCAGCGATTCCATCATCCCAAACAACGTCATAACAAGCCCCTTTAAGCAAAGATGCTGCGTAAGCTGGAACCATTGGATATATGTACGTGGGCTCTGAAAACCATTGAAACTGCCTATTCTGGGATAAAAGCGGAACACCTTTCGCAGAGTTTATCGGCGGATATGATATGCTAATCTTCATCTTGCCAAATCACGCTTAATCAAACCAGCAAGGAAAAATGCACCGTATACAAAGTGAGTCGCTATAATGCCCAACCAAACCAATGGAACAAGCCTTAATTCTTTAACTTCCATTAACGTTGTAACTAAACATGTAATGAGATATACAGCTGTTGCTACTAATAAGATGTTCATAAAGAACGGGTTAATTAAACCTGCGAGTATGCCAGCAAATAAAAAAAGCAAAAGCAGAGATGGCATGAAATAAGTCAACCTTATAGAGTTTCCTTTAAACCGCTTCGCAAAGAAACCTCTGTGCAAACCAAACCTCGAAACCTGTTTCAGATGCTCTCTAAATAAAGGTCTGCGATGGTGAAATATAACGACATCTGAAGCTTCAACCAACTTTTTACCAGCCTTTCTGATGGCCAAACAAATCAAGGTGTCCTCTCCAGGCCAATACTTTTCATTCCATCCGCCCACCTCATCCAAAATAGATTTTCGAGCTATAAAGTTGCAAGAATGTATATCATCGCACTCGCGAGTGCGTATGTTTTTACACCTGTTGGCTAAGCCACCAACCATAAAAGATGAGAGAACGTTACCGCTAGCTATCTGCATTATGGAATCATTTTCGGGAGTAAGTCCCGGTCCTCCAACTCCCGCAACAACAGGATCATTGAAGTATTTAATGGCATTCTTTAACCAGTCTCTGCTCGGATACGCATCTGAATCGATAAAAGCACAAAGCTCTCCGTTGGCATTAGCAACTCCAATGTTTCTTTTCCTTCCTGGCGTTACAGGACCAGTTGGAATAACTCGCACTCCATCAATGTTTTTAGATGCATAATCATCAGGAAGCAAAATTATTTCAAAGTTCTCATAATTTAGCCTTTTACAATAGTCTATACACCGCAATGTA
>JAGTRH010000171.1 GCA_018396795.1 Candidatus Bathyarchaeota archaeon | reverse complement strand
GTGCCGTTGAAGCAAAGATAGCGTTGGATGAAGTGGCAGAAAAATGGGAGGACATAACTGAAAGATACGGTAGAGAAGGGCAGATAGAGTCTTGGAAAAGCTTAAAGGCCATGTATTCACCAGCCGTTAAAGCTTGGCTTGGAATCAAAGAATAGCCAATAAAACCCAAGCAATAGTTCCCTTAACTTTTTTTGGGGGGGGGTCGTCGTCGGAAAATGCCAAGGATAGTACTGAAAGAAATTTCGAAAAGATATGGAAAAATGACTGTACTAGATGATATCAATCTTGAAATTGAAAACGGGGAATTTTGCGTAATCGTTGGGCCATCTGGAAGTGGGAAGACAACTCTCCTCAACATAATAGCGGGTTTCGTTAAGTGTGATAAAGGAGAAGTAATAGTTGACGGAGAATCTATCAACCATCTGAGTCCAAGGGAAAGAAACATTGGAATGGTATTTCAAGAAATAGGCTTATTTTCACACATGTCCGTAAGGGAAAACATCGCATTTGGTTTAGAAGTAAAAAAGATGCCGAGAGAGCAAATTAGGAGAAAGGTTGAGGAAATAGCTGAAAAATTAAGGATCGCGCATCTCCTAGATCGAAAACCCGCTACGCTAAGTGGAGGAGAAGCTCAGAGAGTGGCAATCGCAAGGGCTCTTATAACGGAACCCTCATTCTTCCTGTTAGATGAACCTCTGGGTAATCTTGACGCTCATCTTAGAAGTGAAATGATGGCGGAAATTAAGAGACTGCATCTAAGCCTGAAAAAAACTTTCATTTATGTAACGCATGACCAAGAGCAGGCTTTAGCCGCTGCGGACAGCGTGGTTATCATGAATAAAGGTAAAGTATTGCAGAAGGGGCCGCCAGAAATGGTCTATGAACATCCAGCGAACAAATTTATTGCGGAATTTTTTGGAATTATGCCTATGAATTTAATCGATGGCGAAATCGTTACCACAAGAGATAATAATATTATTTTTAAGTGTGGGACTCTATTATTTCATTTAAGGAACATCGGAAAACAACCATCAAAAACGAGTGCCACTTTGGGTGTGAGACCAGAAAACGTAACCATAGTTGATACAGGTCCAGGAGATGGCTCTGGGAAAGTCATGTCAGTTGAAGTTCTTGGCGATAAAAACCTGATATATCTTGACATCGACTATGCTTATCCCCTTGTTGTCTTAGTTGACTCAAAAATAAAACCTAATCTTGGGGAAAGATTGAACGTAAAGCTTAAAGAAGGCAAGGCTTTTCTGTTTGATCAAGAGAGCGGTGAGAGGATACATCCATGAAGAAAAAGCTTTTACCTCTAAATATCATAATGATACTGCCAGTTCAGTTAATAATGTTGTTTTTAATAATTATTCCAACGATACTTGTTATTTGGTTCAGCATCATAAATTTTCAGCCTACTTTCGGAGTGAGTTTTTGGGAGGCGGAGTTTGTAGGCCCTCACAATTATTCTATAATTCTTGCTGATAAAGACTTTGTAAATGCAGTGGCTAGAACCATATACGTATCTTTAATTTGCTTAGTGGTTGAATTTTTTATCGGCTTAATCCTTGCCTCAACCCTAATTAAAGAGATTCACGGTAAGAAAATCTTATTCCCCATATTAATAATTCCTCTCATGATAGCGCCGATAGTTGTTGGAAACAACTTTTGGTTGCTTTTCAGTGCCAACGGCCCTATAAATCAAATGATAAGTTTAATATTGAATACTGATTTTAGAGTTTCATGGTTCTCCCATCCTACGTATGCGTTAATACCAATTATATTTGCAGAGATTTGGCATTGGTATCCTTTAACATTCTTGGTTCTATTTTCAGGTTTTGCGAGTCTGCCCATATCTGAGATAAGGGCTGCCGAGATATTAGGTGCATCCGAATGGCAGATTTTTTGGCGAATAAAATTTCCAAAATTGAAGGGCGTCATTGCGATAGCCCTTGTGATTAGAACTATGGAGGCCTTGAAAGTATTTGATACAATTTACTTATTAACGCAAGGAGGGCCAGGAACCCTCACTGAAAGTTTATCTTACTATCTCTTTAAGCATGGATTTACGTACAGTAGAATTTCATATATCTCAGCTGGAGCGTGGATAGTACTTTTTGTATGTATAATAAGTTTCAGCCTAGCTCTAAGATCAGTTTTAATTAAGAAGGAATAAGAAAAGGTGAATTAATATGGTTAATGGGAATATTTCAAAGAAAAACATTAAGAAGACATTAACTCATGTTTTCATTTACGCACTAACCGTCTTGCTTATGTTTCCCCTGTTTTGGATGATTATGACTTCCTTCAAACCAGCACAGGAATGGGTAACCTACCCCCCTACATGGATACCTAGAGAGCCAACCATTTTAAATTACCAATTAATAGTGTACGGAATTGTGGGGTACCGTGCTAGGCCGTTTCCGAGCGCGGCCGTACCTTATCTAAACAGCGTTATAGTTGCCGGAACAAGTACATTAATAGGCATCATCGTAGGCATATTAGCTTCGTATAGCGTATCAAGGTTTAAGACCGGAGGCCCATCTTTTCTACTATCGGTAATAATGCCGCGTATGTTCCCTCCAATGGCTATGATTATTCCAATGATGGTGTTTTTCCGGCTTATTGGAGCGATTGATACCTATTGGGGACTGATTATTCTCTATACTGGATTCACACTTCCATACTCGGTATTAATGTTAAAGGGTTTCATGGACAGCGTTCCAAAGGAATTCATAGAGGCAGCGATGTTGGATGGACTTTCAGAATGGCAAATCCTTTACAAAATATGTGTACCAATCATAAAAAATGGCTTAATGACCACAGCGTTATTCCTATTCATACTTAACTGGACGGAATACACTTTTGCTATGACTTTAGCCTCAAGAGGCGTGGAAACAATACCGGTAACTTTAGCCAAATTATTCTCTAATGAAGCGGGTACATATTATGGTCCGCAGTCAGCCCTCGGAATTCTGGCAGCGATACCAACAATAGTATTTGGAATAATTATACATAAATATCTGGCGTATGGCTTCACTTTTGGCGCTATTAAAAAATAATAGATGCGCGCTAGGGTGTTGCTAAATTGATGTTCTCTTGTCTAGTTTTATGTGAGGGTTGCTATCGCTCTTATTTTGTCTGGTTTTCCGTGTTTTATGGCTGCTAAAGCTGTAAGCAGCATTGCCAAGATGCATAGTAAAGCGTGGATTAGGATGTTTTTAGGCCTCTAACCTTGTGGTTTTCTAGGCTTAAGTGCAGTTTAAGCCTTGAAATGGCCCTTTCTGCTGAAGCCTTATGGGCGTAAAGCCTCTTCATCCTTTCAGGTCCATGAGCTTTGAAGCGCTTGTCAACGCGTAGAAACTCAGCTTCCATAGGCTTTTGGTTTGAAGGGTATGGTATTACGGGCTGTATTCCACGGCTGGTGATGTTCTTTCTGAGTTTTCTGCTTGAATATTGGGAATCAGCAACAAAAACCTTCGTTTGGCCATTAGAGGCTTTAATGGCTTTCTCCAGCAGTTTTGAAGCATGTTTCTTCTCGTTTTCGTTTGCAGGAGCAGCAATAACGGCTAATGGAAGCTCTGAATTGGCGTCTACGGCTAAATGAAGCTTGTAGCCAAGACCATAGCCTTTTCCAGCCCTGCCAACTCTAGCTTCATGGTCTGAATAGCCTTTAGAGTCGTCCTTTGGATCCCGCTTGCTATAGGCTTTTATGAATGTGGCGTCGCAGGCAACTATCTCGCCCTTAACAGCTCCAGCATTCCTAAGCTTGTCAACGATGGTTTCCATTAGGCTTTCAAGCCTTTCAGGGCCTATACGCTGTCT